>USTC01000039.1 GCA_900557505.1 uncultured Collinsella sp. | reverse complement strand
CCGCCCGGGCATGCCATAACCTCGACGAAGTCATAGCTCACGCGGCCGTCGCGAATCGCGTCGAGCAGACGGGCAGCATTGCCCAGCCCGTGTGCCACGGCGACGCGCACCTTGGTGCCATCGATATCGGCCACGGCTTCCTTCCAGCCGTCCAGGCCGCGCACATCGGTAAAGAAGTCGGCGTCGGGGTTCTTGCCCGTCACCAGGTAATAGGCCGAGCGCACGGCGGCCTCCATCACGCCGCCCGTGGCGCCAAAGATCCCACCCGCGCCCGTGCCAAAGCCCAGCGGCGTATCGAGCGGCTCCTCAACCAGCGTATCCACGCTCACGTGGTTCGCGCGGATCATGCGCACCATCTCGCGCACCGTCAGCGCAACGTCAACGTCGGGCGCACCGCTCTCGCCCATCATGCTCGGCAGCGCGCACTCGGCCTTCTTGGCCGTGCACGGCATCACGGACACCACAAACAGACGCTCGGGCTCCACGCCCAGCACCTTGGCGTAGTAGGTCTTGGCGATGGCGCCAAACATCTGCTGCGGCGACTTTGACGTAGACAGGCTGTCGACAAACTCGGGGTAACGCGCCTTCACAAAGCGCACCCAGCCCGGGCAGCAGCTCGTGAACATGGGCCAGCCACGGCTGTCGCCCTCGCCCTTGGCGGCCTTACCCAGGCGCTCGAGCAGCTCGGAACCCTCCTCCATAATAGTGAGATCGGCCGAGAAGTCGGTGTCGAACACGTACTCAAAGCCCACGCGGCGCAGCGCGCAAGCCAGGCGCTCGACGGTAGCCTCCTCGCGCGGAATGCCGAGCTCCTCGCCCCAGGCGCTACGCACGGCCGGCGCAATCTGCACCAGCACGATCTTGTCGGGATCGGCGAGAGCATCGAACACGGTCTCGGTATCGTCACGCTCGCGCAGGGCGCCCGTCGGGCAATGCGTAATGCACTGACCGCACGCGACGCAATCGGTCTTGCCGATCGGCGCACGCCCGCGGGTGCCCACGGCGGTATGCGTGGCGCGGTTGGTCAGGTCCCAAATTCCTAAGCCCTGCACGCTCTCGCACACCTTGATGCAGCGCATACATTTGATGCACTTGTCGTTATCGCGGATGATGGGGAAATCGAAGTCCCAGCCCTCGCGCGCCAGGTGCTGCTCGTACGGCAGATAGAAGATGCCCAGGTCGTTGGCGATAGTCTGCAGGTTGCAGTTACCGCTGCGCACGCAGCTCGTACAGCGCGAGTCGTGCTGGGACAGCAGCAGCTGCACGTTGGTGCGACGCGCCTCGCGGGCCTTGGGGCTGTTGGTGTGGACCACCATGCCGTCGAGCACGTAGTTGTTGCAGGCGGCAACCAGCTGGTCGCAGCCCTCAACCTCGACCACGCACACGCGGCAACCGCCGATCTCGTTTAGATCGCGCAGGTAGCACAGGGTGGGAATCTGGATGTCGACGGACTTGGCCGCATCCAGGATCGTGGTGTGCTCGGGCACCACGACCTCGCAATTATCGATAGTGAGCTTGACCATGTTGAGTGCTCCGCTTTCGGTGTTGTCGCTGACAGTGGGGTTGTTGAGCTCTACCATTCCAGGTTCCTCCCTCCGCGGAACGCGCCAAAGCCAAAGTGGTCGCAACGCAGGCAGCGGCTTGCCTCCTGGCGTGCCTCCTGCTCGGTAAGGCCCTGCTCGACCAGATTCCAATCATGGATGCGCTCGCCGGCCTCGCGCTCGCCCAGCTCGCAGCGGCCGCACTCATGCTTGCCCTTAAACTGCACGGTCGGCAGCTCAACGTCGAGCTTGATCTTGTGGTCAAAGCCCAGGTAGCGGTCGATATTTGCCGAAGCGGCCGGCGTTGATGGCACGGATGCCCGTGGCGGGGCCGGTCTGGCAGTCGCCGCCGCTAAAGAGGCCATCGAAGTTGGGCACGGCGCCATCCGAATCGGTGACCACGCGGCCCCACTTGCAGGCGATGCCCATGTCCTCAAACGGCTTGGAATCGATGTCCTGGCCAATGGCCACAAACACGCGCTCGCAGGGAATGACGCGCTCGGGCGTGGCGGCGGCACGCGGGGCCGGACGCCCACGACGGGGCTCGCCGATAATCTGCGGCTGCACGCGCAGGCCGCTCACGCGACCTTCCTCGCCCGTCTCAATAGCGAGCGGTGCGGTGAGCTCCAGAACCTCGCAGCCCTCGGCCTGGGCGCCGGCAATCTCGGCATCCTGGGCCGTCATGTCGCAGATGCGACGGCGGTAAACGATGCTCACCTTTTCGGCACCGCAGCGCACGGCAGAGCGCGCCACGTCCATGGCCACATTGCCGCCGCCGATGACGCACACGCGCTGGCCGCTCAGGTCGGGTAGCTCGTCGTCGCCGATGGCACGCAGCATCTTGACGGCCGACTCCACGCCGAGCGCCTCTTCGCCCGGAAGGCCGAGCTTCTTATCGCTGTGGGCACCGATGGCCAGGTAGACGGCATCGAACTCGTCGCGAAGGCGGGCAAGCCCCTCGCCGTTGACGGAGTGGTCGAGTTCCACGTCGATGCCGGCGCTCAAGATCCAGTCGATCTCGGCCTGCAGGCGCTCGCGCGGCAGACGGTAGCTGGGGATGCCGTAGCGCAGCATGCCGCCCAGGTGGTGGCGCTGCTCAAAAATGGTCACCTTATGGCCCATCACGGCCAGGTAGTAGGCACAGGAAAGGCCGGCCGGGCCGCCGCCAATCACGGCGATGCGCTTGCCGGTGTTGTCGGCCACGCTGGGCTTGTAATCGTTGAGGTCACTGTGCTCAACGGCAAAACGCTTGAGGGCGAGGATGTTCATGGGATCGTCGACCATGCCGCGACGGCAGTGCATCTCGCAGGGATGCTCGCACACCAAACCGCAGACGAGCGGCAGCGGGTTGTTCTTGCGGATGACCTTGACGGCATCGGCATAGCGGCCAGCCTCGACCAGCGAAATGTAACCGGGAATGTCGACGTGCGCCGGGCAGCCCGAGACGCACGGGACGCGGGCCTCGCGGTCAAAGCCACAGGAGTGCTCGCGGATATGGTGCTCAAAATCGTCGCGGAAGCCGCGAATGGCCGTGAGTGCCATGGCGCCGGCCTCGTAGCCGATAGCGCAGTCACTCGAAAGGTAGATGGTGCGGGCCGTGCGCTCAATCAAATTGAGCGTGGACTCGTCGGCGCGGCCCTCGAGCACATCGGCGAGCAGATCGCTCAGCGCGCTCAGGCCCACACGGCAGGGCGTGCACTTGCCGCAGCTCTGGGTGGAGCACAGGTTGACGAGCGCCGCCGTAAACTCAACGGGGCACGGGGCGAGCGAACTCACCGCCAGACGGCGCCCAAGCGCATCATGTAGGTCGTCCATGACGGCCTGAGCGTGGCTGCGTTCCATTACGTGCAGTCGTGCCATAAGATCCCCTCTCATGCGGCAGCCCGGAGGCGAGGCCGGGCGAAGTTGCTACACGCACAACACTGACCTAAAAAGTTGTTAGGTCTCCACGCAGTTCGGCAGGCGGTATGAAATGTCACCCTCGGCGGTGAAATAGAACATTACCGCAGATAAATGCCATATTTGATAAAACGCGTTACCAAATGACAATGCCCCGCCCACGCAATCACGTGGACGGGGCATTGCTCCAGGTATGCGGCCAGCGACCCTGTTGCTTTTACTTAAGCTCGGGCCAGTAACCCTTGTTGGCCTCGATCATGTCGTCGAGAACCTCCTTGGCGACCTTCATCGACGGCACGGTCTTGTTCAGCGTAAAGGCCTTGAGCGCCTTCTCGTACGAACCCTCGATCGTAGCCTCGACCACGAGCTTCTCGGAGTTCAGCTGCTGCATCATGAGGCCCTGCTGGAACAGAGGAATGTTGTCGCGGCTGATGACCTCGGGGCCGTTCTTGCCAATGTAGGCAGGCAGCTCGACCATGGCGTCGTAGGGCATGTTGGGGATAGCGCCCTTGTTCTCGCAAATGACCAGGAAGCGCTGCTTGGTGTCGTTCTTCAGAGCGATAGCCAGGTCGGCAATCCAGTCGCCGTGGCTGCCCGCATAGAACGTGCTCTCGTCGATCTCGCCCGTCTTCTCGTAGTGGTCGATGCCGTCGAAGAGGTTCTTCTCACGCGTCTCCTCAACCTCGTTAGCACGGGTGCGCTCGGGGTTGGAATGCTCGACGAACTCCTTCTGCTGCAGGTAGTAGTTCAGATACGTGTTGGGCAGGTACTCCGGGAAGCACTCCATGATCTCGTACTCGCCCTTCCAGACGTAGTACCAGCTGCCCTTGGTGTGGCGATTCTGCTCGGGATGCTCGTCGGTGGCCTCCTCGGGCTTCTTTGCCATGAGCGAGCCCATGCCCTTGAGGTAGGAGTCGGGCAGCAGGATCTGGTGCTCCTTGATGTACTCGCGCAGCTGCGGGAGCACCTCCTCGCCCTTGTGGCGGATCGAGGTGAACCAACCAAAGTGGTTGAGACCAAAGTAATCGTACTCGACATCCTTCTTGTCGATATCGAGCGCGGCGCAAACCACGTCGATGATCGCGATCGGCATGTCGCAGATGTTGATGATGCGAGCGTTGGGACGCAGCACACGGCAGCCCTCGGAGACGATGGCAGCAGGGTTGGAGTAGTTGAGAATCCAGTAATCCTTCTTGGCGTACTTCTCAACGTCATCGATCAGCTCGACCATGGGGAAGATGGTGCGCATGCCGTAGGCAAGGCCGCCGCAACCGCAAGTCTCCTGGCCCACGCAGCCGTGACGCAGCGGAATCTTCTCGTCCTGCTCGCGCATGGCGTAGCCGCCCACGCGCATCTGGGCAAACACGAAGCTCGCGTCGGTAAAAGCCGTCTTTTTGTCGGTGGTCACCGTGAGCTTGATGTCCAGGCCGAGGTCCTCGTGCAAAATCCAGTCCACGAGCACGCCGACCTTGCGCTGGCGCTCCTCGTTGATGTCGTACAGACGAATCTCGTCAACGTCGAGCTCGTCCTTGCGCAGGGCGATGGACTTGACGATGCCGGGGGTAAAGGTGGATCCGCCACCACACAGAGTAATGATCATTGTTTACTGCTCCTTCTCAATTGCGTTTTCGACCTTGTCGCGCATCTCGGCGACCTTCATGCCAAAGATGATCTGGATATTATTGCCGTTGCGGTTGATGCCGCTGTTGGGCACGTGGTTGATGAGGTCCTCATTGATGAGGTCCGGGTTCTTAACGTTCACGCGGAGACGCGTAAAGCAGTTCTCGAGCTCCTCGATGTTGTCCTTGCCGCCAAGACCTGCGACCAGGTCGGCAATACCTGCATCGACGCCCTCTGCGGGAGCCGCGGCAACGGCGCCCTGCTTCACTGCGACAGACGCGGCGGCCTCGCCCTCGGCAACGGACTCGGCGAGCTCGGACTCCTCCTCGCGGCCAGGCGTGTGGAGGTTGAGCTTCTTGATAAGGAAGGTGAAGAGGAAGAAGTACAGCGCGGCGTTGACGACTCCAAGCACCAGCATAACCGGCCAGTTGGTCTTATCGACGCCCAGGACCAGGTTGGAGACCACGATGTTGATGATGCCGCCTGCAGTCGAAGCGGGCACGGAGAGGACCTTGAGCAGGACCAGGAAGATGCCGGAAAGAACCGAGTGAACGACAAAGAGCACGGGAGCGGCAAAGACAAAGAGGAAGTCCATGGGCTCGGTCACGCAGGAGAGCACGGCGGTGATGATCAGCGGGATGATAACGGCCTTGGTCTTATCCTTGTTCCCCTTGTAGGCGGTGACGATAAAGGCGAGGCCGATGCCGATGTAGGGCCACAGATTGTTGAAGGTGTAGCTGTTGAAGTAGGTGCTATCGGAGAAGGGCTGACCCGTCATTGCCATCTCGGCAACACGGATGGGATAGGCGCCGGCGATAACCTGACCACCCAGCGTAAGGGTGCCACCCACATCGGAGAACTGGAACGGGGTGTAGATGAGGTGGTGCAGACCGGTGGGAACGAGCAGCTTGTTGAGCATGCCGTAGATAAACAGGCCGATGTTGCCCGACTCCTTAATGATGCCGGCAACGGAGGAGATGGCACCCTGAACCGGAGGCCAAACGATGCAGAAGCCAGCGCCCATGATCCAGGAAATGATGATCATGATCAGGAACGGAAAGCGAACGCCCGAGAACATCGAAAGGGCAATGGGGAACTGCTTGTTCGAGTACTTGTTGAACACGGCGCCGGTGATGCAACCGAGAATGATGCCGCCGAACACGCCGGTATCGAGCACCTGGATGCCCATAACGGTGGCCTGGCCGGTTCCGGTAAGGCCGAGCATGCCGCTCGCATCGGCAAGAGAGCCGGTGGCGTTGAGCACGATGTTGTTAGCCTGCAGGAACAGGAAGAACGACATCAGGGCGATCAGCGAAGCATGGCCCTTGTTCTTCTTTGCCATGGCGCCGGCGATGCCCACGCAGAACAGAATCGAGAGGTTGTTGATGATAAACATCAGCGACTGGTAGACAACGGCGCCCACAAGCTGGAACGGACCGGAGCCCAGTACGGGGACCAAAGCGCAAATGGTCTTGTTGGTCAGAATGATGCCCACAATGAGCAGGATGCCGGCAACCGAGAGATACATCATCGGCTGGACGATCGACTTCGCGAACACCTCCAACGGCGCTTTGAAATTGAAC
Organism: uncultured Collinsella sp.; assembly: GCA_900557505.1. Lineage (GTDB taxonomy): Bacteria > Actinomycetota > Coriobacteriia > Coriobacteriales > Coriobacteriaceae > Collinsella. The sequence goes on along the minus strand of USTC01000039.1, from coordinate 1,147 downwards.
TTCTTTTTTGCGGTCATAGCGGTACTCCCCTTCCTTTTCCGCAAATTAAGACAGATGTGCCCTGGACAAGACCGTGAGCCTTGCCTTATATCAATCGATGTGTGGGCACGTTATGCCTAGAGACCAGGTTCTCCAAGCAGGTTAACAATGTGATATGCGAGATAGCTCTTCTCGGCATCGGTAACGACAACGTTATAGGTAGACGACAAGTGGGCGGCTATGGCGTCCGCGCACGAGAATGCGCACGGATACGCCGTTTCATCGATTCGGAACAGCGCATCGCCATTGATTTGCCCGGCCGTGGGGTCAAGCGCCCGCTGTGCGAAAAACTGCAGGTGGCGGACGAAACGCTCATAGGGCAACGAGGTGTCATCGAGGGTCGTAGCATAGCGCTCGGAAACAATCGCGAGCACGTCGCGAACAAGCTGGACCGAAACAATCAAACGGTCGGAGCGTTGCGGCATGGTGGCGTTGACGATATGCAGCGTAATGAAGCCCTGCTCTTCTTCGCTCATCTGGATGCCCATATACTCCTTGATAATCTGCAGCGCACGGCCCGCAAGTGCATACTCCTTGCGATAGAACTGCTGGATCTCGAGCAGCAACGGATTCTCACAGGAGACGCCCTTGCGCTCACGCTCCAAAGCAAGGCTGATATGGTCTGCGAGAGCAATGAGAATCTTGTCGTTGATATCAACATTGAGCTCACGACGGAGCATCTGAACAATGTCCTCGGCAATCACGAGGTTGACGGTGGGGATGGACTCCAAAAGATGTGCCAAGCGGTCAATCGTACGCGAATCCTGAGAAGTTCCCTCCTGCAACGCGTAGGTCTTTTCGATCGACGCCTCGTCGATGGCATCGCCGGCATGACGGCCAAAGCAGAGGCCTCGGCCGATGACGATGAGCTCGGAGCCATCGTCCGAAGTGACCATTGCGACGTTGTTGTTAAAAACTCGCTTGATAACCACGGTACCCACCACAAGAATTTACTCGGAAAGCCAGACGACAGGCTCTTTAACAGCAACAGGGCCGGAAGCATGCTCACGAAGAGTCGAGTTCTCTGAACGCTCGCACACGATAACGAAGACCGTGGGATCGAAGCCGGCGGCGCGGACCGCGTCGAAATCGACCTCGACGAGGGGCT
>USTC01000038.1 GCA_900557505.1 uncultured Collinsella sp. | reverse complement strand
ACGAGCCGGAGCCGGAGATAGCCGACGCGCGCAGGCAGGCCATGGCCTCGAAGCGCAAGGCCGAGAACGGCCTCCAGAACATCATGGCCGCGATAGAGCAGGGTATCGTGATGCCGGAGTTCACCGAGCGCATAGCCCAGCTTCAGGCCCAGAAGGCCCGCGCCGAGCGCGATCTGGCCTCCTATGACGAGGCGCGCATCGACCCCGAGGAGTTCGCGGACTTCCTCCAGTGCGGCGGCGGGATGGACGACGCGGCCGTCCTCGATTCCTTTGTCTATCAGGTGATGGTGACGCCGGAGGAGTGCGTGGCCACGCTCTACTGCGACGACGAACGCAACGAACCCGCACGACTAAGCATCGCACGGGTTCGCACATTTTCGGGTTGGTGCCCCCAGCGGGATTCGAACCCGCGATATCCACCTTGAAAGGGTGGCGTCCTTGGCCGCTAGACGATGGGGACAGCGGGAAAAAGTATAGCAGACTTTTTCGCCAGTTCGTATATCGATGTCAAACTGGAAAACCACCACACAGGAGCTGGCTCTCTATCCCGATCTTCAAACATCTCGATCTTGTAACATCTGGGCAGGCAAATCGGCTCTATCTGTTACAGATCGAGACAAACGGCGGGCGTCGGGACGAACATCTCATTCTGTAACAGTAAGACGACTTTTATCGGCCTAGATGTTACAGATCGAGACAAACTACCGTGGCGGGGCGTTAGGGGAGGAGCTTCATGGCGGCGTCGTGGGCGGCGTGCTCGTAGGTGTCGTCGAGGGGCTTGAGCGGCAGCAGGGCTGTGGCCTGCGCATCGCCGCGGCACTCGAGGGCGTGGGCGATGAGCCAGTCGGCGAGCTCGGGGTTCTTGGGTAGCGCTGGTCCGTGCAGGTACGTGCCGATGACGCCCTTGTAGATCAGACCCTCAAAGCCATCGTCGCCGTTGTTGCCGGTGCCCGTGACGACGGACGTTCCGAGCGGCATGGCATTGGCGTCCAAAAGCGTGCGGCCGCCGTGGTTCTCGAATCCCACAAAGGGCTCAGGTGCCAGGTCGGTCTTGACGGCGACGTTGCCGATCAGGCGGTCGGAGCCGCGTACGGTCTCGGCGGAAATGACGCCCAGACCTTCAATGCGATCTTCACCCATGTAGTATGAACGGCCGAGCAGCTGATAGCTGCCGCAGATAGCAAGCAGCGAGCCGCCGTCCTCAACATAGGCCGCGACCTTGTCTTTTTGAGCGAGCAGCTCGTGCGCCACGGCCAGCTGGTCGCGATCGGAGCCGCCGCCCATCATGACGATGTCGGCGTCGGCGAGATCGAGCACCTCGCCCATGCGAACCTCGTCCACGCGAACGGGGATGCCACGCCAGGCGCAGCGGCGCTCGAGGGCGATGACGTTGCCGCCGTCGCCGTAGAGGTTGAGGGCGTCGGGATACAGATAGACGATGCGCAGGGGGCGCGAAAGCTCGGTCGGAGCGACGTCGGTGGGGACGGCACTGCCATCGGCGCACGTTGCAGCGTGGGCGGCAACCGTAGCCGCATCGGTGTCTTTGAGCCCATCGAGCTCCTTGACCAGCGGCGGAAAGGCCGTGTAGTTGGCGACGGCATAGAAAGTGTCGCCAGCCTCCTCGTCTGCCACGGCGCCGATCGCCTGCTCGATATTCGAGATGATGGCGGCATCGATGCCGGCGTACTTGAGGCGCACCTGCATGTCGTGCGCGCGCGTGCCGCCGGCAAAGGCGACAAGTCCCGTTGTGTCGGCGATGCGCTCAAAGTCGACGTCGTAGATCCACGATACATCGTGGCCGTCGGCATCGTTGTCGTTGAGGAAGAAGGCGCAGAGCCTGCCGCCTGCCGTTTTAATGGACTGAATCTGGCGATCGAAACCAACGGGATTTTTGGCCAGGTTTGCCTCGACGGTACGGCCGGCGATATTCCAACGGCCCATGCGACCGCCTGCTGGCACGTAGGCGTCGAGCGTGGGCTGCAGATGCGCCGCGTCCACGCCCAGCTCGTGGGCGGCGAAGAAGGCTGCGGCTACGTTGTAGACCATATACAGGCCGTTGTAGCGTGTGGCGATGTGTGCGGCAGCCGCGTCGGGCGCAGATCCAAAGACCAGGTCAAAGCCGTAGCCGTCGCAGCCGAGCTCCACGCCCGTCACGCGACGGACAAGCCCAGGGCGGACCCAGCCGCACGAGGGACAATGGTATGCGCCAAGCTGTCCGTACTGCACATAGTCGTACTCCAACGGCGCGTTGCACTGTGAGCAAAAACGCGAGTCGCTAATGCGGTCGGATTCGGTGTCGGTGGCGCCGTCGATGCCAAAGGCGATGCTTGCATTGGGAACGCGCGCGGCGATTGCGGCACACAGCGGGTCGTCTGCGTTGTAGATGAGCGTCGTTGCCGGTGAAAGCTCCAGCGCGTGGGCGATGACGTCCTGGGTGTGGTCGATCTCGCCGTAACGGTCCAGCTGGTCGCGGAACAGGTTGAGCAGCACAAAGTACGTCGGCTTGAGTTTGGGCAGAACGCGTACGGTGTAGAGCTCGTCGCACTCAAAAACGCCCACGCGCTTGCCGCTACTGGTGTGCTTAAGGCCGCCGCGGGCCTCGAGCAGAGCACCTACCACACCAGGCTCCATATTGTTGCCGGCGCGGTTGCATACCACGGTGGCGCCGCTGGCGGCAACGGCGTCAGCGATGAGGTTGGAGGTAGTGGTCTTGCCATTAGTGCCGGTGATCACCACGCTACGGTCGACCAGGCTCGCGAGGTCGCTTAGCAGCTCGGGGTCGATTTTCATGGCGATGCGGCCGGGGAGTACGCCGCCCTGGCGCTTGAGGACGGAGCGCAGTCCCCAGCGAGCGATATCGCTCGAGGTGCAGGCAAGAGATGAGCGGAGGTTCATGAAACCGTTCCTAACGTAAACGACATGGTCGGGGCGATCGCGTCGCTAAAAGCCGTAGCGGCGCGCAAATTCCTGGGCAAGCTGCGATACGTCTTCGCAGGCGTTGGCCCAGGGGGCAAAGTCGGGGGTGTCCGAGATAATGCCGTCGGCTTCCCAAACCGCCTGGTGCGAGAGGTCCCAGGGGTCGCGCGGCTCGGGTCGGCAGGGAAGATACGGCGTCTGGTACATGGGGTTCAGCAAGAAGAACGCGCCGCCCTCGCAACGGTTGGCGAACTCACGCAGCGCGCGCGTCGCCGGGCGCATCTTGTTTGTTTTGAACAGCAGAATCGTGCGGGCGAGCAGGTACCAGGGGGAGTTCTCGAGTGCGTCTGCCCCCATCTGTTCCTCGAGCTGATGTGCCAGGGCAAAAAAACCGTCCTGGTCTTCCAAGCGGGCGAGGGCAAGCAACACGGTGCCGGCGGCCCGGGTGGGATAGCCCTCCGCCTTAAGGACGCGGCGAGAATAGTTGGCGGCAGCACGGTAACGAGCGCTCGCCATGCACAACTGCGAGATGGCCTCGAGCGTGTGAAGCCAGCCAATAAGCGCCGGCTCGCTCAGGGTAAGGTCTGCTGCGGTGACACCGTCGGCCAAAACATTATTGGCCCAGTAGTGCGGGGCCTCCATGTCGAACCCAGGCACGCTCTGCTGCAGGTAGTCGGCCGTACTCGTCTCGAGCTTCATCAAGTCACCCAGGCAGGCATCGACGGGCGTGTCCGCCAGGATGATGGCGAGCAACTGGGCGTCGACGGCCAGCGCATCGACGCGGACGATCTTGAGCAGCTCGTCACGCATGTCGTCGAACAGGCGGTTGCGCGTCTGCTCAAACTCCTCGTCGCTGCCCATGTCCTCGATGCGACGAAGCTCGTCGAGCAAATGACGATGAACGCCGGCATAGGACAGCAGCGCTTGGGCATGCTCGGTCTGCGCATACTTGTGAGGGTTTGCGCTGATGTCGTTATGGACAAGCTCGCGTGCTGCATCGGTGAGTTCGGGGTGCGACGCCAGATAGGTGCGCTCCAGATAGGCGGGGATGTAGACGCTCGGATCCATTAGAGGTCTCCTCCCTTAAACGGCAATCCCTGTTCGGCCGCGCGCAGGATTCGTTCGTCGATCTGGGAGCGCACGATGTCGTTGGTGGCGACCCAGGCGGCAAAGCTGGCGTTGTCGGGCGCGCCTAGGCCCTCCTGCAGCACCGGTGTCGCCTCGGACAGGGCAAGGACAAGCTCGTCGGTGGAGCCCGGACCTACGTTGACGCGGGCATAGACGCCATCGGGAAACTCGGTTTGGAAGTAGAGCGCCTCGGCCGCGTGTGGGCATGAGCGCACCAGGATGCGCAGGTAGTGTTCGGCGCCTTCGTAGTCCAGCTCGCGCCAGGCTGCGCTCATCAGCGCGATGAGCGTCCACGGGTCCAGGTCGCGCTCCGCGTCCTTGGGACGGCGGCGCAGCGGCGTGTTGGCAAGATAGGGCACGGAGTGGGCGGAACGAAAACGCTTGAGCTCCTCGGCAGGGTATTCGAGCTTTGCCATGGCAAGCATCGCGGTATGGCGGACGCCAGCGGGGTCGTTGGGCGCAAAGTCCAGGCTGCGATTCGCGGCATCCAGCGACATGCGGTAGCGGCCGCTAATGAGCGCGCGCGATGCCAAGGCGGCAAGCCAGCGCAGGTAGGGACGGCGGGTCAGGTCGCCTGCGGCCTCACGCTCGTAGGGGTCCTGCGCCGAGGCGATCTTGAGCGCCAAATCGTGCTCCACCTCGTCGCACTTGGACACCAGATACTGTACGTATTCCTCGTTGGATTCGGCGGTGAGCGCCGTCAGCATGCGCTGGGCATCCCAGTTGGCCGGATCGAGCGCGGCTGCCTCGCGGAGCATGTTCTCGGCTGCGGCTTCTTCTTGCTCTGCCTGGGCGTCGTCGGGGATAAAAGGGATGCGGTAGTCGACAGCCTCGACCACCTTGGCAATGAGGTGCCCGGCGCGGTCGCGATCGTGCACGATGAGCGGCGCGGGGTGAATTGCTCCATCAGACGCTCGACGGCGGGGCCGTCAGTGAGCGGGATATTGTCGCGGCGCAAGGCCTCAAGAACGAGGCGATGGCAATCCTCTTGAATGGGATCGAATGCCATGGGGCCTCCTTTGCTGCGGTTAGGGTTCAAATGTCTCTATATAAAGGTCTAGTTTACCCGCATGTGGCACACCGGGGGTGCCGCACTTGGACTTGCACCTTTGCACCACGAAGACGGATGTCGCACAAATGTCGGCACCTCAGTTGCGCGGGTGGTATCACAGTGCCGTAAACGGTCGATTTTTGGCGGCGAACGGGGCACATTTTGGAGGGGCACAGTCCTACCCGGGATATGTGGTCAACCCTGATAAAACGTTTGCCCAGCTTGGGAGTATGAATGCCCCACAAGGGTCTTCAGGGATAGAAAAAACGTTTCATCATTGTTGGCTTTAGGTGAATAACTGACCAACCAGAACGGTAAAATAGTGTTTGTCTGAGCGTTGAGACGTTTAGACATTGCGTCGCTATCGCCGGCGACGCACAAAATGGTCCTAACGGAGCCAATCGGGTGCTCCGTTATATACGCAAGTCTAAGAGGGGCTTGTTTAGGAGGCACAGTATGGGACGTTTTACCAATCCTCGCGATCTGTACTTTGGTGAGGGCGCTCGCCACGAGGTGAAGAACCTCAAGGGCAAGAAGGCCATCATCGTTTCTGGCGGCAGCTCTATGCGCCGCGGCGGGTTCCTGCAGGACGTTGAGGCCGACCTCAAAGAGGGCGGTTTCGAGGTCAAGCTGTTCGAGGGCGTCGAGTCCGACCCGTCCATTGAGACGGTCATGAAGGGCGCCGAGGCCATGCGCGAGTTCGAGCCCGACTGGATTATCGCCATCGGCGGCGGCTCGCCCATCGATGCCGCTAAGGCCATGTGGGTCTTCTACGAGTATCCCGAGGAGTCCTTCGATAACATCATCCAGCCGTTCAGCTTCCCCGAGCTGCGTCAGAAGGCTCATTTCTGCGCCATCTCCTCTACCTCCGGCACCGCTACCGAGGTCACCGCGTTCTCCGTCATTACCGACTACGCCAAGGGCATCAAGTACCCGCTGGCCGACTTCAACATCACCCCTGATGTCGCCATCGTCGACCCGGAGCTCACCTACACCATGCCCGCCAAGCTGTGCGCTCACACCGGCATGGACGCTCTGACCCACTGCATGGAGGCTTACGTTTCCACCTGCGCCTCTATGTTCACCGACGCCAACGCTCTGCACGGCATCCGCGAGATCGTCGAGTGGCTGCCCAAGTCCTATGCTGGCGACCATGAGGCCCGTCAGCACATGCACGAGGCTCAGTGCATCGCCGGTATCGCCTTCTCCTCGGGCCTGCTCGGCATCGTCCACTCCATGGCTCACAAGACCGGTGCTGCCTTCGAGAACGGTCACATCATCCACGGTGCTGCTAACGCCATGTACCTGGGCAAGGTCATCCAGTGGAACTCCAAGGACCCGCGTGCTGCCGAGCGCTACGCTTACGTGGCCAAGGAGATCCTGCACCTTCCCGGCGAGACCAACGAGGAGCTCATCGCTGCGCTCGTCCAGAAGATTCGCGACCTCAACGACCAGCTCAACATTCCGCAGTCCATCAAGGATTACGCGAATGGCGGCGTGAAGGTCGACGCCGAGAACCCGCAGATGGTTTCCGAGGAGGAGTTCCTCGCGAAGCTCCCCGAGATCGCCGCGAACGCCGAGCAGGACGCCTGCACGCCCGAGAACCCGCGTGAGACCAAGGCTGCCGACTTCGAGAAGATCCTCAAGGCCTGCTACTACGACACCGACATCGATTTCTAATCGACTCTTGTTATCGTAACGAGGGGCTCCGCACGTATCCGTACGGAGCCCCTTTCTTTTTTCTTTTAGAGAATGGGATAGTTATGGCTGCAATTTTCAATAGCCCCAGCAAGTACATCCAGGGCCCGGACGAGCTGGCCAAGCTCGGCTCCTATGTCGAGCCGCTCGGTGCTAAGGCCCTCGTCATCGTGACGCCTTCGGGCAAGAAGCGCGTCGGTGCCAAGATCGAGGGCGGCTTTGCCGAGGCTAAAGCCGAGTTGCTGTTTGAGGACTTTAACGGCGAGTGCTCCAAGGGCGAGGTCGATCGTCTGGTTGCGCTCGCTCGCGGCAACGGTTGCGACATCATCGTCGGCGTCGGCGGCGGCAAGATCCTCGACACCGCGAAGGCCGTCGCCTATTACCTGGAGTCCCCGGTTATCATTTGCCCCACCATCGCCTCGACCGATGCACCGTGCTCGGCACTTTCGGTGCTCTACACCGATGACGGCCAGTTCGATAAGTACCTGTTCCTTAAGGCAAACCCCAACATTGTCCTGATGGATACGACGGTTATCGCGGCGAGCCCGGTGCGCCTGACGGTTTCCGGTATGGGCGATGCGCTCGCAACCTACTTTGAGGCCCAGGCGACGCATGATGCCGACGGTGGCACTTGCGCCGGCGGCAAGGGCGGTATGGCTGGTCTGGCACTCGCCAAGCTCTGCTACGAGACGCTTATGGCCGATGGCGTGAAGGCCAAGGTCGCGTTGGAGAAGGGTGCGCTGACGCCTGCCGTGGAGCACATCATCGAGGCAAACACGCTGCTCTCCGGCATTGGCTTTGAGAGCTCGGGCCTTGCTGCTGCTCATGCCATCCACAATGGCCTGACGATGCTGCCCGAGTGCCACGGCATGTATCACGGCGAGAAGGTCGCCTTCGGCACGCTCGTCCAGCTTGTGCTCGAGGATGAAGCCAATACGCAGATTCAGGAGGTCGTCCGTTTCTGCACAGACGTCGGCCTGCCCACGACGCTTGCCGATCTCGGCATCACGGAAATCAGGCCGGAGCAGATCCGTGCCGTTGCAGAGCTTGCCTGTGCGCCGGAGGATACACTGGGCAACATGCCCTTTGCCGTAACACCCGACGCGGTCTATGACGCGATTCTCGGCGCAGACGCGATCGGCCGGAAATATCAGGAACTACACGCATAAACGGAAGACGCATCCAATCCCATCAAAAGAGGCATGCTGATAAAACATGCCCCTCAGCTTGTCGATAAAGTCTAAGAGAAGAAAAAATTGCA
>USTC01000037.1 GCA_900557505.1 uncultured Collinsella sp. | reverse complement strand
CGGGGGCCGCTATCCTCGCGCGCGACAGAGGCGTGCCGCTGGCCAAGCAGATTCTCATCTACCCCATGCTGGACGACCGAACCGTGGCCTGCGACGATGAGCTCGACGGCCTTGCACACGTGTGGTTCGCGGAGAACAACAAGATGGCCTGGGAGGCCGTGCTGGGCGAGCGCCGGGGAACCGATGAAGTGCTGCCCTGCGAGGCCCCGGCGCGCAACGAGAGCTTCGAGGGCCTGGCGCCGGCTTTCCTGGAGGTGGGCGAGCTCGACCTGTTCCGCGACGAAACCATCGAGTACGCGAAGCGCCTGATGGCGGCTCACGTTCCCGCCGAGCTCCATGTGCTCACGGGCCTCACGCACACCTTCGACACGTTCCCGCTGCCCATTGCCGACAAGGCCTTCGAGTACCGGTCCTATGTAATCTCGCAGCTGTGAGAGATCGACTTTGGAAACGAATCTTCGAGCTTAGAAACGGAGTTGGATGCAATGACATCTGCGAAAACCGTTGAACAGGGGAATAAGCCCCACTATGCATGGCTTGTGATGATTGCCTATGGTCTGATGATGAGCGGCACCATCGGCTCGTTCTCGGTGGTGGGCGCGCAGTGGTTCTATCCTGTCAGCACGGACATCGGCTGCGAACTCTCTACCCTGACGCTCTATACCACCATAGAAATGGTGTGCATGGGCCTGGCCATGCCCCTGGTGGGCAATTTGCTCACGCGCGTGAAACTGCCGGTCATCCTGATCGCGGCCGTGGCCATGGAGGTGCTGGCCACTGTGGCCATGGCCTTCTACGATGAGCCCTGGATGTGGTATGTCTCCGGTGTGTTCGTCGGTCTCGGGCTGGCGGCCACCAGCACCGTTACCGTCACGCCCACCATGGGTAATTGGTTCGCGAAGAAGACCGGCTTCGCCATCGGCGTGGTGTGGGCCATCCAGGCGCTGTACTGCGCCGTGGCAAGCCCTTTGTTCGCCACCATTATCGAGGCCATTGGCTGGCGCTCCTCATATTTCGTGCTCGCCGCGGCATCCGCATGCCTGGCGCTGCCTGCCATCGTCTTCGTTATCCGCTATCGCCCTGAAGATAAGGGGCTTCTGCCTTACGGGTACGAGGAAGCGGCTGGGCGCGCTAAAACCCTGGCTCCCAGCACCGCGCCCGGCGTGCCGGCAGCCGCAGCGTTCCGCAGCGTGCCGTTCCTCCTCTGCGTGGGCGTGGTGATGCTGTGCCAAGGGACGGCCTGTATGAACGCCATTTTTCCAACCTACGCCGAAGTGGTGGGACTTGGCGCGGTGGTGGGCGGACTGATGGTGTCCTCGGCGAGCCTCTGCGACATTGTCTTCAACCCCCTGGCGGGTGCCACCAGCGATAAATTCGGCTCGACGCGCGCCATGGTGCTGTGGACGGGCATCACCATGGTGTCATTCGTGGTGCTGTACTTCAGCAGCGAGTCGGTGGTAGGCTCGTGCGTAGGCGCTGGTTTGAACGACGCCATGTACGCCATCACCGGCGTGGGCTATTCCACCTTCGCGCTCTCCATCTTCGGCATGAGGGACTTCGAGAAGATCTTCTCGCGCATCACCAGCTGCGGCTACCTGGTTGCTAGCCTGGGCATTCCGCTGACGATGTCCATCTACGAGGCCACCGGCGTGTTCCAGAATGTGTTCGTGTTCGGCTTCATCGTCGATATCGTCATCATCGCCCTGGTCATCCTCGCGAAGAAAAGCAGCCGCACCCTGCGCTGGTTGAGCGAGTAGCCGTCGACCATCTTTTCGTGTAGGGGTGCGCGCCTGGGTTCCCTGTTGTCTCATCTGGGCGCGCCGCCCCCTTGTTTTATCTGCCAAGGTGCGCCTCCCGCTTGCATCGAGGGGCGCACCTGTGCTAGCATACCCAATTGCCGACAAGGCGGCCGCGCGAGGCAGCGCGAACAATACCTGGCGGCTCCGTTTCGCGAACGAGAGCTGCGCGGCTCGACCGCAGGCCTGACAAGCAGGTCATTTTCAAAGCCAAATCCGCTTTTTGGTTTTTTACGCCCTTGTGCGATTTTTTCTTCAAATCCTCTTGCCTTTTTGGTACTATCTTGCGTTGCTGCTTTATCAGTCCGTTTTGGAGGAGCAACTTTTGGCTAAGGAAGATGTAATCGAACTCGAGGGCACGGTGCTCGAAGCTTTGCCCAACGCGATGTTCAAGGTGGAACTCGAGAATGGGCACACCATCCTCGCCCACATTTCCGGCAAGATGCGCATGCACTACATCAAGATCCTGCCCGGCGACCGCGTGACCGTGGAGCTGTCGGTGTACGACTTGAACCGCGGCCGCATCACCTACCGCTTCAAGTAATTCCCCCTCAAGGCCCGCATAGGGTAGCCCCCGCGTGAAGACCCGGATCCTTCGCGCGCGGTCACAGCTGAGAAAACACTCGCCAGCGGCTGGGCGTGCACGTATAGAACGATCCGCATACCGAAAGGAAACGACATGAAGGTACGTCCCTCGGTCAAGAAGATGTGCGACAAGTGCAAGATCATCCGACGCCATGGCAAGATTCTCGTCATCTGCGAGAATCCGCGCCATAAGCAGCGTCAGGGCTAGGAAGAAAGGACTTTAGAACAACATGGCACGTCTCGTTGGTGTCGATCTTCCCCGCAATAAGCGCATTGAGATCGCCTTGACCTACATTTACGGCATTGGCCTCACTACGGCCAAAGAGATCATCGCCGCTACCGGCGTCGATCCCGACATTCGCGTGAAGGACCTTTCCGAGGAAGACCTCGCGAAGCTGCGCGATTACATCCAGCAGAACCTCAAGGTCGAAGGCGACCTGCATCGCGAGGTTTCTCAGAACGTGAAGCGCCTGATGGAGATCGGCTGCTATCGCGGTCTGCGTCATCGTCGCGGCCTGCCCGTTCGCGGCCAGCGCACGCACACGAATGCCCGTACCCGCAAGGGTCCGCGCAAGCAAATCGGCGGCAAGAAGAAGTAGTGAGGTAAGCAAACCGTGGCTAAGAAGCAAGTACGTACTACGCGCATCAAGCGCTCTGAGCGTAAGAACATTGCCGTGGGCGCCGCTCACATCAAGTCTACGTTCAACAACACCATTGTCTCCATCACCGATCCCCAGGGCAACGTGATCTCCTGGCAGTCCGCGGGCACCGTGGGCTTCAAGGGCTCGCGCAAGTCCACGCCGTTCGCCGCGCAGATGGCCGCCGAGGCCGCCGCGAAGACGGCCATGGAGCACGGGCTGAAGAAGGTTGCCGTCTACGTGAAGGGCCCGGGTTCCGGTCGCGAGACCGCCATCCGCTCCCTGCAGGCTGCCGGCCTCGAAGTGGCCAGCATCCAGGACTGCACCCCCATCCCGCACAACGGCTGCCGCCCCAAGAAGCGTCGCCGCGTGTAACTGAAAGGATCGTATCAATATGGCAATCGACAGGACTCCTGTTCTTAAGCGCTGCCGTCAGCTCGGGATCGATCCCGCTGAGCTCGGTTACAGCAGCAAGAAGGAATCTATCCGTCAGCCCAAGCGCCGTCGCAAGGAATCTGAGTACGGCATGCAGCTGCGCGAGAAGCAGAAGGTCAAGTTCATCTATGGCGTTCTGGAGAAGCAGTTCCACGGCTACTTCAACAAGGCCCGCAAGATGAACGGCGTCACCGGTGAGAACCTCATGATCATCCTTGAGTCTCGCCTCGACAACGTCGTCTTCCGTCTTGGCTTCGCCCGCACCCGCAAAGAGGCTCGTCAGTCCGTCCGTCACGGTCACTTCACCGTGAACGGCAAGCGCGTGGACATCCCGTCCTACCGCGTCAAGGCCGGCGACGTCGTCGCTGTCGGCGAGAAGTTCCGTGACCTCCTCCCCATCAAGGAGGCCCTGATTTCCTCCGAGCGCTTTGAGGTCCCTGGCTGGCTCGAGGTCGATATCGAGAAGCTGTCTGGTAACGTGCTCGCTCTGCCGACGCGTGAGCAGATCAGCGGTGATATCAACGAGCAGCTCATCGTCGAGCTCTACTCTAAGTAGTCCATCCGGGCTGCTGAGGCTGGAGGTAATACATGTCAGAATTCATTAGGCCTCAGGTTCAGGTCGAAGAGATCAACGAGACGTCTGCTCGTGTCTCCGTCGAGCCGCTCGAGCGTGGTTACGGCGATACGCTGGGTAACTCCCTTCGTCGCGTTCTTCTGTCCTCGCTCGAGGGTGCCGCCGTCGAGGCTATTCAGATCGATGGTGCGCAGCACGAGTTCATGACCATCCCTAACATGGTCGAGGATGTCACCGACATCGTCCTGAATGTCAAGGGTCTTGTCTTCAGGGCTCTCGGCACGACCGACGAGGCGACCGCCACCATCTCGGTTGACGGCCCCTGCGAGGTCACCGGTGCGGACTTCTTTATTCCGTCCGAGTTTGAGCTGGTCAACCCCGAGCAGCACATCGCTACGCTCACCGAGGGTGGCCATCTCACCATGAGCATGCGCATCGGCTATGGCCGCGGCTATGTTTCTGGCGAGGCCAACAAGCGCGACAACGATCCCATCGGTGTGATCCACGTCGACTCGCTGTACTCGCCGGTTTCCCGTTGCGCCAAGCTCGTTGAGGCTTGCCGTGTCGGTCAGCACACCGACTACGACCGCCTTGTCCTCGAGATCGAGACCAACGGCTCCATCGCCCCGCGCGACGCCGTGGTCCAGGCTGCCAATATCATCAACCAGCATATGGCCGCCTTTATGAACCTTGCCGAGACCCCCGAGGTCGAGGAGGAGGCTTCGATCTTCGCTCCCGAGGTCACCAACGACAACGCCGAGCTGGACAAGCAGATCGAGGATCTGGACCTTTCCGTCCGTTCCTACAACTGCCTTAAGCGCGCCAGCATTCACTCGGTCCGTCAGCTCGTTGAGTTCTCGGAGAACGATCTGCTCAACATCCGTAACTTCGGTGTTAAGTCGATCGAGGAAGTGAAGGACAAGCTTGAGTCCATGGGCCTGAGCCTGAAGGCTTAATGCTTCGCATATTTGAGGAGAAACTAGACCATGCGTCACAACGTTAAGAAGGGCCTGAAGCTCGGCACCGATGCGAGCCACACCAAGGCCATGAAGAAGAGCCTTGCTAAGGCCCTCTTCGAGAACGACCGCATCAAGACCACCGAGACCCGCGCTAAGGCGCTGCGTTCGGTCGTCGATCCGATCATCACCTGGGCCAAGAAGGGCGACCTGCACTCTCGTCGTCTGGCTATCGCCAAGCTCGGCGATAAGCAGCTCGTTGCCGAGATCTTCGACAAGGCTGCTCAGGGCATGTGGCAGGACCGCAACGGCGGTTACACCCGCATCATGAAGCTCGGTAACCGCAAGGGCGACAATGCTCCCATCGTTATCATGGAGCTCGTCACCGAGCCTTGCACGCCTAAGGCTAAGAAGGCTGCTCCGGCCCCCAAGAAGGCCGCTGCTCCCAAGAAGGTCGAGGCTGCCGAGGAGGCTCCTGCTGAGGAGACCGCTGAGTAGACAATCCGTCTGCATAGGCTATATTCGAGGGGTACGTTCGCGTACCCCTCTTTTTTTGTCGCGATACCGTTGCTTGTTTGTTGGGAGCGCCCATGACTGCGCCGTCTGATTTCAATTCGATTTCCGAGCTTGACGCCACGCTCGTATTTCGCGTGGCCTATGATGGCTCGTCGTATAGCGGATTTGCCGAGCAGCCGGGACAGACGACGGTTGCGGGTGAGCTACGTCGAGCTATTGAGACGCTCCTGCGCCGTCCGATCGACCTGACGTGTGCGGGACGTACCGATGCCGGCGTGCATGCGGTGGCACAGTTTATCAGCGTGCCCGTAACGGACGCTGAGTTGGCTTTGACGCGCCGTAGGTGGCTGAGGGCTATGGATGCCCTCCTGCCCAAAGATATCGCCATAAACGAGGTCTACAAGGCCCGTAAAGGCTTTTCTGCACGCTTTGATGCGCGTTCCCGTACGTATACGTACCGTATTGCCGATCGCGACGCGCGCCCTGTGCTTTCGCGCGGTGCGGTGTGGTGGCATCGCTACCCATTGGATGTTGAGGCGATGTCTGCGGCCTGTCCCGCGCTGCTGGGCGAGCAGGACTTCAAGAGCTTTTGCAAGGTGGCGTCTGCCGTGGGCAAGCCCACGCACCGCTGCGTGATGCGTGCCGAGTTTGGCCATGAGGTTGCGTTTGGCGAGGACATCCTGACGTTTACCATCGAGGGCAATGCGTTTCTGCATTCGATGGTCCGCACGATCGTGGGCACGCTTGTCGAGATTGGCATGCATCGCCGTGAACCCGAGTGGATGCGCGAGGTCATCGATGCTTGCGACCGTACCGCTGCGGGCCCCACGGCTCCTGCCTGCGGCCTTACGTTTATGGGCGTGGATTACGATCCCGCCGAGCTTGTCGTGCTCGACTAGGGGAGGGCTCGGCGCGTCGTGCGTCGGCACCTGTCATCTGTGGGCTGCGCGTGTGCAACATCTGTTCTTGGCGTGCAATACAACCGGTGCCTCATTGCTTTTATTGCCGGGGTGTACCATGAACGACAGTTTGATTCACTGCTGTCGAGAGGACGGATAACTTGGTTCGACGTGGCTCGCATCCGCGACTTTCGGTGATCCTTGTGGTAGAAGGTTCGCCCAGCTATGCGATGCGTGCGCTCGAGAGTATCCAGAACCAAGACCTCTACGATTTGCAGATTGTCGTTGTCTGCCGCGATGCTGCGCCCGGTGTGCGCCATTCGCTTCAAGTTGCTGCCGACAGGGACATCCATATTGATTTGATTGACGTCGAGGACGCGAAGCGCGGCGCTTGTCTTCGTGCCGGTTTTGCTGCCTCGCGCGGCTCTCAAATCATCGCTATGAACGCCGATGAGTGGTTTGCTCCGCAGTCCCTTTCCAAGATGGTCAATATCGCGTGCGATACTACGGCAGACATAGTGCTCCCCACGGTGTCGCTCGACCGCTATGATGCACATCGAGAGCGCCATTCGCGCGTCTTGAATGTTGCCCCTATTGTCATTGAAGACAAGTCTTCGATGGTGAGCGGGCTGTCCCAGTTGATTTTAGGCGGCCTAGTCGTTCAGACCTCTGGTGTGATGTACAGCCGCTCGCTGTTTGAGGCATGCCTTTTGTGCGACAAGGTGTTTCGCACAGTTGGGTTTATGGCATGCGCGCTTTCGCAGACACGATGCGTGTCCGGCTGCGGCGATGCTTGTTTCCACACGGCGGCACCTAAACTTACAGATGCCTTTGATCCCACCATGTATGCCAAGGTATCCGATGACACTCGAGCGCTCGACGAGCTTGCGGACTCACTCTCGGAAGCAGACAGCGGTGGTCGGCTCAAGCTGGCAAGCCAAAAGTTCTACTTTGCCGGACTGGTCGCCTGCATCGAGAATTTGTGTCTGAGCCCGCATGGGGTGTCGTCAATCGAGCGTTCCGCCCGCATGCGTGATATGCTCGATGCGCCTCGAACCCGTCAGATGGTCGCCGCGCTCAAGGATAACCATCGGGGGCTCGGTCTGTTGTTTGGGCCGATCGCCAGCGCCAAGCCCGCGCGCTGCGTGATGTGTACGCATCTGGCAGCTTTTCTTAACCGGACGGGCGCAAAAACCGCCTAAACGGCTCATTTCGAAACAAACTTGCATAGAATTGTTTCGAAATGCGTTCTTATACACAAAAGCCTTCAAATAGCGTTAAACTATTCAATCACTGATTGATTGTCTCCGCCATCTTTTGGAGAGAGGGTTTGTATGGCTAAAAAACGCAATGGGCGCCAGGATGCCATTAGAGATATTGTGCGCAATAAGGACGTCCGCACGCAGCGCGTGCTGGTCGATGAGCTCCGCGCTATGGGCTTTGATTGCACGCAGGCGACTGTCTCTCGCGATATTGCCGACATGGGGCTGCGTAAGCTCCCTGAGGGCATCTATGTTCTGGCAGAGGACCTGCACCTGCAGCGTATGGTTTCCGAGCTCGTAACGGGCGTTCTACGTACCGATAATCTGGTCATGATCAAGGCTCAGCCTGGCACGGCTTCCGGCATCGCCGCCGCCGTTGATGCGGCAGAGCTGCCCGATGTGCTTGGCTCGCTTGCCGGCAACGATACGATTTTGGTTATTGCCCAGAC
>USTC01000036.1 GCA_900557505.1 uncultured Collinsella sp. | reverse complement strand
GAGCGAGCCGCATTTGCGCCAAGGTGACGTGAAATGAGAGGCGCTGACCTTCTGGTCGCGCCCCCGAAATTGAACGTCAGATTGGCGTGAATGCGGCCCGCGCAGCGTCAACGAGCCCGCCGTTCGGTAGAACGGCGGAACTAATTACCTTACGTAGATGATGTTGTCGCGGCGCGGCTTTGCCTCGGGTAGCGTGTCCTCGGCGTAGCCCAGAATGCAGTTGCCCACACCGCGCAGGCTTCCGTCGGCGGGCAGACCCCACTTGGCCAGCAGTTCCAGTCCCTCAGGTGAGTCGAAGACCTCGTGCGCGCGGTGGATCCAACACGAATCGACGCCCAGCGCATAGGCTGCGTTGAGCAGGTTGCCCATGGCGAGCGAGCCGTCTTCCAGGTGCGTGGGCACGCTGCGGTCGACGAGCACCACCACAACGGTCTTGGCGCCGTAGAAGGGATCTCCCTCGCTGCCCATAACTTGTGCGTTGAGCTGCGAGAGGCGCTCGACGGTTGCGGGGTCGGTAACGGCGACAAATGTCACCGGCTGACGCCCCATGCCGCTCGGCGCGTACTGGCCTGCCTCGATAATGCGTGCGAGCTTTTCGGCTTCGACGGGGCGATCACTATAGTTACGGCAACTGCGGCGGTGGATGAGTGCCTCGATGGTCTCCATGGGTCCTCCTGACGTTGGTTTCGATGCCTCGTTCTTACCCGTCGTGCCGTAGCCGTAATCGCGCAGTCGGCCCCAAACAATGCAAGCTACCAAGTGGAAAAGTTGGTTTGTATAAAACTTCAGCCAGAATGTGACAAACCGGTGGGATGGTTAAACGTTTTATCCCGTCTACCCTGCGGTTTTTTACCACTTGCCTAAATGATGCGCGCATAAGCTCTGATAAAGGTTTTACTAAAGGAGCACCAACGTTTATCAACGCGCCATGGTGGCGCCGGGCCAGGAGGTAACATCATGTTCCAGGCTGGAGATGTCGTCGAGACCGACTTCGAAGGATTTCTGAAGCTGCTGCGTTCCAAGACGCGCGCTTTCGTGTCGATTAACGATCACGAGTACTACATCACGCACACCGATGGCTATTGGCGTGTTCAGGATTGCGAGGCCCTCAACGATAAGGGCCACTTTACTGACTGCTCCGAGCTGGTCAACACGGTCTGCGAGGTCGTCGAACTGCCGTGGATCTGCGGTAAGAGCCTGCACGACAGCTTCTCGGGCGCCACGGTCTACGAGGCCGTCGCTGCCTAACAGCCAACAATCGATATTCTCTCGCAACCGCCGGCGCCGCCCCCGCGCCGGCGGTCTTTTTTGTCGATATGCTTATGTAGAGCCGACCATAGACAACGAGCTTATTGACGATAGTCAAAACTCGGACTAATGTAGAGATATTAATTGGTCAAAACTCGGACTATCGAATGGTGGGAGAGATGAATAGTGCAGTTAGCCCGGTCGATTTCGACCGGATGCTCAACGGGCTTGATCGTATCTATTCGGAGTTCGCGCGTACTTGCGGTCTTTCGGACTGCGCCTACTGGATGCTCGTCGACACGAGTGCAGCGGGCGGAAGCGTTGCCGTGAGTCGGCTGACGAGTGAATGGTTCTACAGCAAACAGACCATCAATTCGGCGATCAAGACGCTTAGGGCGCGAGGGCTTGCGACGTTGGAGTTTGCCGAAGGCAGTCGTAAGAATAAAGTTGTGCGACTGACCGAAGAAGGCGTGCGGTTTGCCAAGCACTACGCGTTGCCGGCGCAAAAAGCCGAGCAACAGGCATTCGAGGCGCTCGAGCCGTGGGAACAGCGCGAGATCATGCGCTTGGTCGGTAAGTTCTCCCACGTTCTGAACGAAGAGTGCGAGGCATTTAAACGGCAAGTGGTCGCCGAGAACGAGGCTGACGATAAGGGCGAGGGGGACACATGCGACTCTTAATGAGGTTTATGAGGCCGTACCGCGGTCTGATTGCGGTGACGCTGTTTGCGGTGCTGATAGATAACGTCGGTACGCTGTTGGTTCCCACGATGCTGGCGAATATGGTCAACACCGGTATTACCACGGGCGATGTCGACTATATTTTACGCAACGGCCTGTACATGCTTATCGCGACCGGCATGGCCAGCGGCGGCACGGTGCTGGGCTGCTATCTTTCGGCGCGCCTGGCCGCCAACGTGGCCTGCGATATCCGCAATGCCGTGTACGACAAGTCGCTCGAGCTGTCCGCCAGCGACTTTGAGCGCTTTGGCACGGGTTCGATGATCACGCGCTCGCTCAACGACATCAACGTGATTCAGCAAGCTGTCCTTCAGACGATTCAGTTGGTGCTGCCGGTGCCGTTCTTGGCCGTGGCAGGCATCATTTTTGCTTGGTTCATCGATCCCGCCATGGGCACGCTGCTGGGCGTGGTGGTTGCGATCGTGCTGGTGGCGGCGGTCTTTACGGTGGCTAACGCCGCGCCGATCTTTATGCGTCTGCAGAGCTTTATCGACCGCATGAACGTGGTGTTGCGCGAGAACATCGTGGGCGTGCGCGTCATCCGCGCATTTAACAAGGAGCGCCACGAGGAGCGGCGCCTGGACGAGGTGTTTAGCGATTACGCGGCCAACGCCATCAAGGTCAACCACCTGTTTGTGGGTCTCGACAGCTCCAGCTTCTTTTTGATGAACATCGCCGAGGTGGCGGTGCTGTGGGTGGGCGGCAACCGCGTGGGCGTCCACGCCATGCAAATCGGCAGCATCTCGGCCGTGCTGGAGTACGCGATCTTGATCCTGTTCTTTGTGATGATGGCGCAGATGGTGATTCTGACGCTTCCGCGCGCCGCGGCGTGCCTCAACCGCGCGCAACAGGTGCTCGAAATCGAGCCGAGCATTGTGGACGGCAAGGCTACGCTGGGCGACGGGGCGCCTGAGTCCGCAGATGGTGCCGACGCGGTTGCCGTGTTCGACCATATGTCGTTCCGTTTTGACGATGCCGACGAGGACACCCTGTGCGACCTGAGCTTTGCCTGTCGCCGTGGCCAGACCACGGCGATTGTAGGCTCAACGGGCTCGGGCAAGTCAACGGTGGCCAAGCTCTTGTTGCGTTTCCACGATGCCACGAAGGGCGCCATTCGCCTGAATGGCATCGATCTGCGCGACCTTTCGCAAGGTGAGATTCGCGGGCATATCGCTTACGTGCCGCAGAAGGCGTGGCTGTTCTCGGGTACGGTGGCGAGCAACCTGCGCTTTGGCAACGAGGGCGCGACCGAGGCTGACATGCTCCATGCGCTGGAGGTTGCCCAGAGCACCTTTGTGCTCGATCAGCCCCAGGGGCTCGATACTCCGGTATCCCAGGGCGGCACGAACTTCTCGGGCGGTCAGCGCCAGCGCCTGGCGATCGCCCGCGCACTCATGAAGCATGCCGATCTATATATCTTCGATGACAGTTTTTCGGCCCTGGACTTTAAGACCGATGCCGCCCTGCGCCATGCGCTGCGGGACGAGACGCGCGATGCCGCGGTGCTCATCATCGCCCAGCGCATCTCGACTATTTTGCATGCCAATCAGATCGTGGTGCTCAAAGACGGCGAGATCGTGGGCCTAGGCACGCACGACGAGCTCATGGAAACCTGCGAGGTGTACCGCGCTATCGCGGAATCGCAGATGAAGGGAGGTGAGTAGCATGACCGAGGAGCTCAAGAAGCAGGGCATCGCCGATGATGCCGCGGTTGCAGAGACAGTTGAGGAGACGGGCGTCGCGCCCGACCTGGACGAAGCCACCAAGGCAGCGGCGGAGCGCGAGGCTCGCCGCCAGGCGCTCTACGAGGAAAACGAGCGCGCCGAGGACGAGCGCGCCCGCGCCGAGGCGGAACGCATGCGCGACGTTGACGACGAGGACGAGGACGAGAAACCCCGCGACACCTGGGCGACGGTGCGCCGCCTGTGGAGCGAGGCCGCCGGCGACCATTGGCGCTTCTACATCGTGTTCGCGAGCATCGTGTTCTATGTCATCTTTAACACCGCGGCGCCGGCTTACAGCGCCCGCGTGATCGATGAGCTGTGGGGGCATATGAAGCTGGCGTTTGCCAACAACGCTACCTTCAACATTACCTGGGAGAACTGCGGCAGGACCATCTTCATCTACTTTATGATCTGGACGGCCGCTGCCTCGTTCTACGCGCTCCAGAGCTTTTTGATGTCGAGCGTTGCCGAGCGCCTCAACCTGCGCCTGCGCAACCGCATCGCACAAAAGCTCAACCGTCTGCCGCTTGCCTACTTTGACGCGCATCGTCCCGGTGAGGTCGTCAGCCGTGCGACCAACGACTTGGACAAGATGTCCGAGAGCATGCAGCGCGGCTTGCTGCAGCTTCTGGTGTCGATCGGTACCGTGGTGGGCGCCGTGAGCGTGATGTTCGTGTTTAGCGTGCCGCTCACGCTCGTCTTTTTGTTCTTTACGGCGTTGTCGCTGCTGGTGACCAAGGTGGTCTCGCGCCGCACGCATGACGTAACCGGTGAGCGCCAGGAGTGGGTGTCCAAGATTACGAGCGCGGTCGAGGAAGGCTACTCGGGCCGTCTGGTGATCCGTGCGTTTAACCGCGAGCGCCAGAGCTCTGCCGAGGTACACGAGGCTTCGAAGGAGCTGGCGCGCGTGAGCACCAAGGCCGACTTTATGATTAACGCCGTCGGTCCCGCGGTGCGCTTTATCGGCCGCTTGGCGCAGATCGTGATTGCGCTGGTGGGCTGCAGCATGCTGGTTGCCGGGCATATGACCGTCGGCGTGTTCCAGGCGTTCTTCCAGTTTATCTACGAGGCATCCGAGCCCATGACGCAGCTGTCGTTTACCTTTAACTCGCTGCAGAGCGCGCTGGCGAGCGCCGAGCGCGTGTTCGACCTGCTCGACGA
Organism: uncultured Collinsella sp.; assembly: GCA_900557505.1. Lineage (GTDB taxonomy): Bacteria > Actinomycetota > Coriobacteriia > Coriobacteriales > Coriobacteriaceae > Collinsella. Next base: position 3,309 of record USTC01000036.1, on the reverse strand, counting down.
GTCCGAGATGGAGGCCGATCCGTTGCCGGCGGTCGCCGCCAAGCTGCCGGGCAAGGTGGAGGGCCGCGTCGCTTTTGAGCACGTGCGCTTTGGCTATTCGCCCGACAAGCCGCTTATGCGCGACGTGTCGTTTGCCGCCGAGCCGGGTCAGAAGATCGCGGTGGTGGGAACCACGGGTGCGGGTAAGACCACGCTCATCAATCTGCTCATGCGCTTCTACGAGATCGACGGTGGTCGCATTACCCTTGACGGTGTGGACACGAGCCGCATGGATCGCGGCGAGCTGCGCCAGCAGTTTGGCATGGTGTTGCAGGACGCCTGGCTGTTCGATGGCACCATTGCCGAGAACATCGCCTACGGCTGTCCCGAGGCAACGCGTGAGGAGATTGTCGCGGCCGCACGTGCCGCTCAGGTCGACTTCTTTGTGCGCACTATGCCGCAGGGCTACGACACGCGTGTGGCTAACGATGCCGAGAGCATCAGCCAAGGCCAACGTCAGCTGCTGACCATCGCGCGCGTGCTGCTCAACAATCCGGCGATCCTCATCCTGGACGCGGCGACGTCGAGCGTGGACACGCGCACCGAGCTTGCCATCGGCCGCGCCATGGACGCGCTCATGCGTGGGCGCACGAGCTTTGTGATCGCGCACCGTCTGTCGACGATCGTGGATGCCGACCTGATCTTGGTTATGGACCACGGCAATATCATCGAGCAGGGTACGCACAAGGAGCTGCTGGCTGCCGAGGGCGCTTATGCCGACCTCTACCTAAGCCAGTTCGCATAAGGTGACAAAGGGACAGTCCCGCATGTCACATCGAAAAGAAGGCACGCCGGGGGCGGATTCCCCGGCGCGCCTTTTGTGTTGGCGTTCATGCTGTGGCGGTTGCCCGCGGCCCTAGCGCTCGTCCACGAGCTTGGCGACGAGGGCCTTGAGCTCGGCCAACTCTTGCTCGAGTTCCTTGACGCGGCGGGCATTCTCGGTGATGCCCTGGCGGTTGAGGGCGCTTTGCTCGGCGGCATCGTCGGGCATGTACTCGCGATGCTGCTTGGCGTCGAAGCTTTCTTCGAACACGCGGCAGCCGTTGCGCTTGATGATGCGCCCGGGTACGCCCACGACGGTGCAGTTGTCGGGCACGTCCTTGACGACAACCGAATTGCCGCCGATCTTGACGTTGTTACCAATGTGGATGTTGCCAAGCACCTTGGCGCCCGTGCCCACCGTGACATTGTTGCCCAGGGTGGGGTGGCGCTTGCCGGTTTCGTTGCCGGTGCCACCGAGCGTGACGCCCTGGTAGAGCACACAGTTGTCGCCCACGATGGTAGTCTCGCCAATAACGACGCCCATGGCGTGGTCGATAAAGAAGTGCTTGCCGATCTGCGCGGCGGGATGAATCTCGACGCCGGTGATGTGGCGGGGGATTTGCGAGAGCACGCGGGCGAGCGAGCGATGACCGTGCTCCCAGAGCCAGTGCTCGGGCACGTGGTTCCACTTGGCGTGCAGGCCAGGATAGGAAAGGAAGATGACCAGGGCACTTTGCGCGGCAGGGTCCTGCGCCTGGACGGTCTTGATGTCCTCGCGAATGGTATTGATAAAGCTCACCGGCCGCCCTCCCTTAGCGCCGTGACAATGCGATTCACTAAAGTATAGCGATTCGCTAGGGATTAGGAAGAACAATCTTGCTTTGCTTTGGGCGACAAGTGTCAGTTATGCAAACTTGCTGGTAATGGAGTCATGCTTTTGTGGGGTTGCGCACGAGGGGGCGCCGCAACCGTATACTGGTCAACTTGGACGTGTCCGCGCCCACAACTGAGAGGTTTTACTTCATGGGTTTCATCAATTTTATCGCCGAGCTGCTTAAAGACCCGCGCACCGCGATTGCCAGCTGGATCGCCGCCGGCCCGCTTATGGCCTACGGCTGCGTGTTCCTGATCATCTTTATCGAGACGGGCGTGGTGTTCTTCCCGTTCCTTCCCGGCGATTCGCTGCTGTTTGCTTCGGGCTTCTTTGCCCACAACGGCGGCTTTAACATCGTGGCGCTTCTGGCCACCGCATGGGCCGCAGCCATCCTGGGCGATCAGTGCAACTTTATGATCGGCCACTTCTTTGGCCGCAAAATCATCGCCTCGGGCAAGGTAAAGGCCATGACGCCCGAGCGCATTAAAAAGTCCGAGGATTTCTTGGACAAGTGGGGTCACCTGGCCATCTTCCTCGGTCGCTTCTTCCCGTTCATCCGCACCTTTGTGCCTTTTATCGCCGGTATGGGCGGCATGCACTGGCGCAACTTTGTCATCTTTAACGTGCTGGGTGGCATTACCTGGTCGACGGTCTTTACGCTGCTGGGTTACTTCTTTGGTGGCATTCCGTTTGTGCAGGAGCACTTTGAGCTGCTGATCGTCGGCATTGTCGCCGTGTCGATCATTCCGACCGTGGTCGGTCTGGTTAAGGCTAAGCTCGGCAAAAAGAACGCCTAGTTCGAGCTTGTTTTTGGACGTTGATTCCAAGGCCCGTCATCGGATTCGATGGCGGGCCTTTTGTGTTGAAGGCAAGTGAAAATACTTTACTTAGTTAAAGAAAAACGTTTTATCCAAGGCGTGCGGGGAGTACAATCACCTGCATGCGAATCGATGCGCCATCGGCTTCGATGCTGCCCGCGTGTCCTGCCCGGCTCTACGCTTCCGGGTATGCGACGTTGCGACGCGGCCGGCTTCGGTCCTTGCGTGCGGGTTCGTGAGTATGCAACCGTGTATGTAAGGAGCGACATATGACTGTCGAGAAGAAGGATATCGATTGGGGTAGCCTCGGCTTTGGCTACATGAAGACCGATTACAGCTACGAGGCCCATTGGAAGGACGGCGAGTGGGACGAGGGTGGCCTGACCACCGACCACACCCTGCATGTCTCCGAGTGCGGTGGCATCTTCCACTACTGTCAGGAGGTCTTTGAGGGCCTGAAGGCCTACAAGGGGGATGATGGGGCCAACTACCTTTTCCGCCCGGACATGAATGCCAAGCGGACCAACGACACCAACGACCGCCTCTGCATCCCCCGGGTTCCGGAGGAGGACTACGTCCAGGCGGTGAAGGCCATTGTCTCCGTGGACCAGGACTGGATTCCCACGGCCCCCGGCACCTCCCTGTACATCCGCCCCTTTATCATTGCCACAGAGCCCTTCCTGGGGGTGGATGTCTCGCAAACCTTCCAGTTTATCATCATTCTCTCCCCCTCGGGCGCCTATTATGAAAGCGGCCTGGAGCCGGTGGGCATCTGGATTGAGGACGACTATGTCCGGGCGGTCCGGGGCGGCATGG
>USTC01000035.1 GCA_900557505.1 uncultured Collinsella sp. | reverse complement strand
GATCAGTCCATTTTCGTCAATAGTATGGCAATGCGCAACACTTTCGAGCTGGTTCGCGCCTACGTCCAGCGCTAACGATGCAGCGGCCTCGGCTGACACGGCAGTACCGACCGAGGCTGTCCTCTCTAACTTGCGGTGAAATAGGGACTGTTTGGCGGTTTTAAACGCTTAAACAGTCCCTATTTCACCGCAACTTATGAAGGGGATGGGGCTATTTGATGGCGCCGGTCACGGTGCCGCCGCCCAGGACGATGTCGCCGCGATAGACTACAACGGCTTGGCCGGGGGCGATGGCGCGCTGCGGCTCGTCAAAGGTCAGCAACATTTGCCCGTCTTCGCCGCACGTAAGGATCGCTGCCTGGTCTTTCTGTCGGTAGCGGTACTTGGCGCCCACGCGGATGCCGCCGGCATCCAGCTCGGCCTCCATGCGGTCGGCAGGGGCGCTCCAGATCCAGTCGTTGGCCGTGAGCGCCGTGGCCGTCAGGTCCTCGGCCTCGCCCAGATGCACGGTGTTGTTAGCGGCGTCGACGCCCGTCACATACACAGGATGCGCCATCGCGACGCCCAGGCCTTTGCGCTGGCCGATGGTGTAGCGCAGCGCGCCGTTGTGGCGCCCGACCACGCTGCCGTCGCGCCACACAATGTCGCCCGGTGCAGCGGGATGTCCGCAGCGGCGCTCGATATAGCCCGCGTAGTTACCGTCTGGAATAAAGCAGATGTCCTCGCTTTCGGCCTTCTGGGCGTTGGTAAAGCCCTGCTCGGCGGCTATGCGGCGCACGTCGCGCTCTTTGTCTAGGCCTGCCAGCGGAAAGATCGTGTGCGCCAGGCGCTCCTGCGTGAGCGAATACAAAAAGTAGCTTTGGTCCTTTTTAGGGTCCTCGCCGCGATGCAGCTGCCAGGTGCCGTCTGCCGCCTGGCTTGTTTTGGCGTAATGGCCCGTGGCGATGTAGTCGCAGCCCATGTCCAGCGCTGCATCGAGCAGCGCGCCAAACTTAATGTGGCGGTTGCAGATAATGCACGGATTGGGCGTCAGCCCCTCCTGGTAGGCGTTCATAAAACGCTCGACAACGTTGCGGTCGAAGGTTTGCTGCAAGTCGAGCACGTGATGGGGTATCCCCAGGCGCTCGGCGACGGCCTTTGCATCGGCGATGTCGTGGTCGACCTTACTCATGCCCGTGGCGGGATCGGGCGCGGGGCAGGGGGGGCGCATGGTGGCACCGACACATTCGTAACCCTGACTTTTGAGCAGATACGCGGTCACGCTGGAATCGACGCCGCCGCTCATGGCGACGAGCACGCGCTTGTTGTGCATGAGGAGGTTCTCCTTGGTGGCATGTGGCCAAAAAAGAAAAGCGGCGCGGGAGGCTGGTTCCGCGCCGCAGACATTGTAGCAAGTTCGGACGTCTCGTGGGGCATCCTGTTGGGATGAGGTCAGACTGCCAGAAGAGAGGGGAGACCGGCGTGCCTTGGACTCGTTCTAAGAACGAGAAGCTCTAGTCCTGGAAGAGCGCCGTGGACAGGTAGCGCTCGCCGGTGTCGGCGAGCAGCGCCATGATGGTCTTGCCTTCGTTCTCGGGGCGCTTGGCCAGCTGCAGAGCGGCCCAGACGGCGGCGCCGGACGAAATGCCCACGAGCACGCCTTCCTTGTGGCCCACGGCGCGGCCGGTGGCAAAGGCATCGTCGTTCTCGACGGGGATGATCTCGTCATAGACCTGGGTATCGAGGACGTCGGGCACAAAGCCGGCGCCGATGCCCTGGATCTTGTGCGGGCCGGCCTGGCCCTTAGAGAGCACCGGGGAGGTGGCGGGCTCGACGGCGACGACCTGAATCTCGGGGTTCTGCTCCTTGAGGAACTCGCCCACGCCGGTCACGGTGCCGCCGGTGCCAACGCCGGCGACGAAGATGTCGACCTTGCCGTCGGTGTCGTCCCAGATCTCGGGGCCGGTCGTGGCCTTGTGGATGGCGGGGTTGGCGGGGTTCACAAACTGGCCGGCGATGATGCTGTTGGGGGTCTCCTTCTGCAGCTCCTCGGCCTTGGCGATGGCGCCCTTCATGCCTTTGGAGCCGTCGGTGAGCACGAGCTGTGCGCCGTATGCCTGCATGAGCTTGCGGCGCTCGACGGACATGGTCTCGGGCATAGTGATGATCCCCTTGTAGCCGCGGGCCGCCGCCACCGAGGCGATGCCGACGCCGGTGTTGCCACTCGTGGGCTCGATGATGGTGTAGTCGCCACCGCGCACGAGCTTGCCGGCCTTCTCGGCCTCGTCAATCATGTTCTTGGCGACGCGGTCTTTGACGGACCCGGCGGGGTTGAAGTATTCCAATTTGACGAGCACACGGGCCTTGAGGTCCTCGTCGGCCTCGAAGTGGGTGAGCTCCAGAAGCGGGGTGTGGCCGATAAGCTGATCGATGGACGTGTAAACATTGCTCATGGTGAACCTCCAAAGTGTTCAAATGACTGGATACCGTGTGGTTTTACGGTGTGTGTGGCAGCGAAACCCACAAACCTTATAGGTTGTTCGTTTTGCTGTTGACAAGCATAGTAGACACCAAAGCCTAGTAACGCAATAGGAAATAGAAGATTATTACGAGTCGATTAACCATCTTGACGGGAATAGGTATTTTCAAAACCAATTTTTCGGCTAGAATTTCTACGAATTAAAAGACCGAAAGGCAGCTATATATATGTTGGTTTCCACAAAGGGCAGATATGCCCTGCGCGTTATGGTCGACCTGGCCGAGCACCAGGCGACAGGCCGTATCCCGCTTAAAGAGATTGCGGCGCGTCAGGGTATTTCGGAGAAGTACCTCGAGAATATTCTGGCTACGCTCGTGCGCGCCAACATGCTCTCGGGCATGCGCGGCAAGGGCGGCGGCTATGTGCTCACGCGCCCGCCCGAGCAGTACGCGGTGGGCGAGATCTTGCGCCTGACCGAGGGCAGCCTGGCGCCGGTCGCCTGCCTGGATGGCGACTGCAAGGGTTGTTCGCGCTCTGACGAGTGCCCCACGCTCGACGTGTGGAAGAACCTGGACAAGCTTATCAACGACTACCTCGACGGTGTGACGCTCGATCAACTTGTCGCTCCCAACGAAGGCTACGACTACGTGATCTAGCCCACCTGCCATTTGGGGACGGGGTGGAAATGGCAGATTCTCTCGCCCTTTGAGACTTGGCAAATAAGAAGGCCGCCCATTTTTGTGATGGGCGGCCTTCGTTTTGGGCTGTTGAGACGGGCGCGGCCGGAATGGCCGTTTTAGCCCTCGGCGATGCTGTCGAGGATGCTGCGCATGATGGACACCAGGATGCTGCCCATAAAGGCCGATCCAAAGCTGGCGATGGAGATGCCCGCGCCCAGCAGATTGACCGACAGATAGCTGGCCAGCTCGAGCATAAAGCTGTTGACTACGAGCTGAAAAATACCCAGCGTAATGATCGTGAGCGGCAGCGAGATAACCGTCAGGAACGGCTTGACGAGCGAATCGACGATGTTCAGGAACAGTCCCACGAAGGCAAAGCAGACCCAGGCGTCGGCCATGCCGAAGGGCTGAATGCCGGGGACGAGAAACGTTGCGATCGCGATGGCGATTGAGGTCAAAAGCCAGTTGAGCATAAAGCGCATGGTGTGAATCCTTTCTTGCGCATGGCGTGGTGAGGGAGCGTGAGAGGCACATGCCTTTGCAACTCGGACAGATGCTCGGGCACGGCTCTGTTTGGGCGCCCATTGTCTCAGATATTCGTGGAGCTTGCGTGCGCATTCGGTTTCAAAACGGCGTTCGTCCTAGAAAACGCGCCGCTGGCAGAGAGTTTTGTCGCTTTAGTTTGGTGGTGTGCTAAACTGCTACGGGCAAAAGCCACAGGCGTTGCCCTATTGCATAGAACGGGCGAACGATGCCCGATGTCAGTATCAACTTCGATGCCTTATGGCGGGTTTGGCGGTGATCGATGAATATCGAGAACATGTTTGACAAGCCTGATGTCAAGCAGCTGGTCCACGCATTTAGTCTTTTGGATGACGAGAAGGATATCCAAGCGTTTTTGACCGATATCTGCACGCCGCGCGAGATCTGCGATCTTTCGCAACGTCTGCAGGTTGCGCGCTATCTGGATGAGGGCGAGCCTTATGTTGAGGTTCAGGCCCGCACCGGCGCTTCGTCCACTACGGTGAGCCGCGTTTCAAAGGCGCTGAACGGCGAGTACGGCGGCTATCGCAAGATCCTCATCAAGCTGGAGGATGGCGAGTAGGCCAGCGACAACAAACGAATTGTGCAGAACCGTCCCTTCGGGGGCGGTTTTTATATGCCCGCAATCGGCTGGTGCGTTGGGGTCAGGTTGCTTTGCACCAAAACATGGAGCTGAGGTAGCAATCTGTCCGCGTGGGCGGGTAGGATGGAAGCATTGAATATTGCGAACGGTTTGAGTGGAGGACCATGCCTGTTCGAATCTATACCACCAACGCCGGCGCGGATTTGAGCGATGCCGAGGCGGCGCTGCTTGCCGACCTTATTGCCCGCCACGGGCGTGCCGTGCTGCTGGCGCCAACGTTTGCCGAGCTCGACCTGTGCCGTCATGATGCGGCGGAAGCCGGCGTTTCGCTGGGTATTGACTACAAGACGCCTACATCGTGGCTTCGCTCGCTTTGGGAGCTTTTGGGCGACGGGCGCGGTTTCGTCGACAACCTGCAGCGCCAGATGCTGTTTTCGGACATGGTAGCGCGTCTCGACGACGCCGACCTGCAGCCGCTTTCGCGCAGCCAGGGCACGGTGCGTATGCTCGCGCGTATGGCTCGCGATGTGCTGCCGGGTGTGGCAGGGACAGGTGCCGAGCGTTGCTGCGACAACGTTTGCAAGCCCAAGCCCAGAAGCGACGCCGAGGCTCGCGTGTTTGAACTTTTGTGCGCCTATGCGCGCGGTTTGGACCGTCGAGATATGGTCGAGCCCTGCGAGGCGGCTGACATTATGGCCGGCGCTTTGGCCGACAACCTGCCGGGGTGCGCCCGCGCCGTTTGCGTGCGCGGCGTCACGTCATTTACGTATAGCCTGCTCGAGCTGCTGTCCGCCGTGGCAAACAACGGGGGAGAGGTTGTCGTGCTGCTTGCCCGCGAGCAAGCGGCGATGCGCGAGGAGCTTGCCGCGGCATTTGATGTCCGCGGTGTGCTGTTTGAGATCGCGCCGCTGGACGAGGATGCCGGCGCTCCCGCGATTGCTCCAAAGTCCGTCGTACGTCCTGCCTTTGTGGAAGTCGCCGGGCCCCATGCCCGTGCCCGTGTCTATGCGGACGTCATCGATAAGATGGTGAAAGCGCGCAAGGAGTCCAAGGTCAACGATGCCGCCTCCGCACCCGTCGATCCCGTGCGCGTACTCGTGGTGTCCGCCCGGGCACCCCAGCTGTTCGGCGAGCTTGCCGCTCGTTTGGCGGCGCGCCACGTTGCTGCCGAGACGGCCGAGTTCACGGCGTTTTCCCAATCCATTGCGGGCAGGCAGTTCACGGCGCTCGCCAACCTGATCGAGCGTATGAAGGCCGCCGACGAAGGGGCAGCTTCTAAGACTGAGTGGTGGCCCGCTCCGGAGCTTACCGACTGGATTTACAGCCCGCTTTCGGGTGCCGACGCCGCCAGCGCGCGCACGTTCGACAAGAATATGCGACTGTCGCGCAGCAAGACCACTGCGGGCGTCAAGAGCCTGCTGCAGAGCGTGCAGGGCCAGGTGAGGGGCGCGCGTAAAGCGGCGAGCGACGAGAACTGGTTTAAGAGCGTGCCGTGCGTGATCTCGGACGTGTTCCAGGCGCTGTGGCGCGACAAACCCGTGACGGCGCTCAAGGCCATGCTTGCCGTTGCCGAGGCACTGCCCGATCGCGCACTTGGCGGTCTCGACGGTCAGGCCCGTCGCCAGGCGGAGGTGGCCCTGCTGCGCCACGTCATCGACATCCTTATGAATGACGCCCGTGCGCTCAACGTGTCGCAGGCCGCGACCGTGCCCGTGCTCGATGACATTCGAACCAAGGTGGACAAGCGTAGCGCCGCCTACGATTACGAGACCTACGAGGTTGACCGTGCGCCACGCGCCCAGGTTCGCTTTGCTTCGCTTGCCGATGCGGCGGCTCTGCGCCCCGGCAGCTACGATGCCGTGCTGTTTGCCGATGTCGATCTGGACAGCTATCCGCTCTCACACGAAGAGGGGCCGCTGACCACGCTGACGGCGAGCCTCGGTCGCGAGGACGTGACGCTTGAGCCTGCGGCCTTGCTGCGCGCACGCTTTGGCCGCGCGATACAAGCGTCGCGTGGTCCGGTTACGCTCGCCCGTGTGACCCACGATCGTCAGGCGCGCGAGTGCTATCCGGCGGCCGTGTGGACCGAGTTGCGGGCGCATGCCGAGGCCGCTAACGATGCTAAGGCCGCTGACGCCGACAAGGCCGCTGACGACGCTAAGGCCGTTGGCGCCGACAAGGCGAAGTGTGTGGGTGAGGGCGATATCGTAAGGGACTTCGATCCCGCGGCAGGCGAAGGTCTTAGGCGCGAGCGCGTGACCTGCGAAGCCCCCCAGCATCTGAGCGATGAAGCCATTCCGTATCTGGTCCTGCGTCGTCGCGATGGCGAGGGCGAGGATGCGCCGCTGGTGCCGCGCCTGACGTCTGCCTCGCAGATCGAGGCCTATTCGACCTGCCCGCTATGCTGGTTCGTCTCGTACCGCGTGAAGCCCCAGTCGATCGACGCTGGCTTTGGCAATATGGAGAAGGGCAACTTTGTCCACGACGTGCTGGAACACTTGCATGCCCGTCTGCCCCAGGAGGGCATGGAGCGCGTGACACCCATGAATCTGCCACGCGCGAAGGAGCTGCTGCGCGAGGTCTTTGACGAGACCTTGGCCGAGCATGCGGGCAAGCGCGGTACCGAGGGCCCGCTCGTGCCGCTCTCCCCGGTGGAGGAGCGCCAGGTGGCCGAGATTTTGCCGCAGCTGGAGGGCGTTCTTGCCTACGAGTCCGAGGCGCTCGCGCCCTTCGCGCCGCGCTACCTGGAGTTTGCGTTCAACGAGCTCCAGGTCGAGTATGCCGGCTGGCCGCTCGGCGGGCGCATCGACCGCGTGGATGTGGATGCCGAGAATCGCGCCGTGGTAATCGACTACAAGCATCGCACGGGCGTTGAGGAGTTTAAACTCGCCGACCCCACGGTGCGCGACGAGGAATCGGGCGAGCCCGCCATCGACGACCCGCGGTGGCTGCCGCCCCATACCCAGACGCTTATCTATGCGCAGGCCATGCGCCGGGCGCTGGATCTGGATGCCCGTGCGGCGCTCTATTTTTCGACCAAGGGCGGCAAACCGGCGCTGCGCGGCGCCGCGAGTGCCGAGCTGCTCGAGGAGGAGCGTGGTGACGGCCGCATCCCGGGGCTTAAGAAGGGCTTTCCCGGCGAGGGTGGCAGCATGGACTTCGACGCCCTGCTCGATCGCGTGGAGGCCGGCATCGCCGAGCGCCTGCACGAACTCGAGGCAGGCGACGTTGCCGCCGTCGACCCGATGTCGGCTCAGGCCGCGCATGCGCGCTGCTCGTATAACCACGAAGGAACGTTTGTAAGGAGGGACGTGTAGACCATGGATCTTTCGACTTTGATGCCGCAACAGCTGCAGATCGTCAAAACGCTCGACCGTCCGCTGTTTGTCTCGGCGGGTGCCGGTTCGGGCAAGACCTTTACCCTCACGCGCCGCATCGTCTACGCGCTCTCGCCCGAATCCGGTCCGTTCGTTGAGCATCTGGACCAGGTGCTCGCCATTACCTTCACCAAAGATGCCGCGGCCGAGATTCGCGACCGCGTGCGTCGCGCGCTTATCGAAGAGGGTATGGACGAGGAGGCCCTGACCGTCGACGACGCTTGGATCTCGACCATTCACGGTATGTGTTCGCGCATCCTGCGCGCGCATGCGTTGGAGCTGGGCATCGATCCCGAGTTCACGGTGCTTACCGATACCGATGAGCTTATGGATCAGGCTGTCGAGCATGTGCTGGGGCGCGCGACGGCGCCCGATGCCGCGCCTGAGCTCGCCGCCTCGCTTAAGGCCCTCTACGCTTGGTATCCCATGGCGGGCGAGGGCGGGCCGTTTGGCGCCGGTACCACCATCAAAGGTCTGGTGCGCGACCTGCTGGAGCTATCGAGCCAGCTGCCGGGCGGCATGGACGATGTGTGCGTGGCGCGCGGCCAGGCCGATACCTCGGCACTCGCCGACGCCTATCGCGCGGCGTTGGGTGCGAGCAAGGCCGCGACCGAGAAAGCGCATTTTTTTGTTGCTTTTATGTGAGGCTTCGGTGT
>USTC01000034.1 GCA_900557505.1 uncultured Collinsella sp. | reverse complement strand
GACGCTCGGCGATGGCGCGGACGGCGGCGCAGCGGGCAGCCTCGGCCTCTTCCTGCGCCGGCGTAAAGATGCGGTTGCGCCCCAGCACCAGGCCGACCACATTGCGCGGACCCAGGGCGTCGACGGCAAGCGCCGCCAGCAGGGACGACGGCAAGTCGCCCTCGAGCGCCACCACGGCGCGCGACGTACCGCGGGCGCGGGCGTTATCGCGAACGGCGAGCACCAGCGCCTGCCACAACCACTCCTCGGAACGAAACTCGGGCAGCTCGTGGTCCTCCAAGGCATCGAGCATCACGCCACGCTGGATCTCCTGAACCAGTAGGCTCTCCTCAAAACACGGCGCTTGGGCCACCACGCGGCCGCAGTCGTCGAGCACAAACGAGCCACCGGTATCCACCGATTCGTCGTACGCACCGACCGGCGCCATGCAGGCAAACCACACGCTGCGCTTGGAGGCGATCTTGCGGTAGGCACCGCTGCGAACGGCGGCGATCGAGGCGGTCTCGCGGTCGGTCATATCGAATGCGTTGAACTGGAAATAGGCAATGAGGTCGACGCCGGTCGGCAGCATCTCGAGCTCGCGGTCCAGGTCGAAGATAACCGCGATGCGCACGCCGTCCACGTCGAACACCGGCGGCGCCCAACGCGTGTCGTTGTTCTCGCCACGCTGCAGGGCAATGCTCGCACGCGCGGGTACCACGCGACCGTCCTTGAGCATCATATAGTCGAGCAGTGGCTGGCCCTCAAACGAAACCGCCGCGGGCACGATGCAGATCATATCGAGCTCTTGGATACGCTCGGCGACGCCGGTCAGACCCGTCAGCATGTCGTGCTCAAAGTCGGCAGTGCCCACCAGGCCGCCGGGCAGGGCTCCCATAAAGAGCGGAGCCGGCACGCACAGGACGCGCGCACCGCGCTCGTGGGCCAGGCGCGCCTGGTCCTCGATGCGACCGCAGATACCCTCAATATCACCCAGGCGCATATCGATCTGTGCAAGTGCGAGCTTCATGGCTCAGCCCTTTCCGTCGTAAACCATCGTTGTCGTAGTAAAAGCGCCGGCCGCATGATGCAGTCGGCGCTCGCATGTGCATATGCTAGCTATGATACCCCGAGCGGGGGCGCGCTCCTAGAACGTCGCGGACCACAGCCCGTGCAGGTTGCAATAGGCATAGACGGTACCGGTCTTGGAACCGCCGGCAAAAAACGTCGCGGGCTTCATGCCGGGTTCAAGGTAATGGACCTCCAGACGGCCCTCGGCCTCAAGGGCGATCCACTCGATGTAGTGCTCGGGCACCATAGGATGCTCGACCGAGCCCACGCGTGCACGAATCACGTGACCGTCGCGCTCGCTCTCGACGACGGGCACGTGCTTCTCGTGCGCCGCGTCCTCGGTGTTCGCGGTCAGCTCTGTGCAGCCGGCAGGGGTTGCAACGTCGTTGCCAAGGGCGGCAATGAGCTTGCCGTCGGGGTCCTTAAAGAATTTCGCCATGATGTTCTCCTTTGCTGATGTGCCGATGTTCTCGATGCTTCTTATGCCCAAAGGCAAGCGAACCATCCACGGCGTCGCAAATGAACACATAACGCGCGGGGACGATGGGACAGCGCGTGTTATCCGGCCCCACCCGAGCGGGTTAGCGCCCGTCGCCGCCGAGCAGCGCCAGAACATCCTCACGGGTAAACAGCGCCGAGGAGATGCCGTCGCCGCCGAGCACGCTGTTGACCAGGTCGCGTTTGGACTCCTGCATCTGCATGATGCGCTCCTCAATCGTGTCCTTGGCGATGAGCTTGTACACGGTCACGGTATGTTGCTGGCCAATACGGTGCGCTCGGTCGGTCGCCTGGTCCTGTGCGGCCACGTTCCACCACGGATCGTAGTGAAGGACCACGTCGGCCGCCGTCAGGTTGAGGCCCACGCCGCCCGCCTTGAGCGAGATCAGAAACACCGGCACCTCGCCCGCCTGGAACTGCGCGACCATCTTGGCGCGGCTCTCCTTGGACGAAGCGCCCGTGAGTTTAAGAAAGCCGATGTCCTCCTTGGCCAGGCGCTTGCCAATGATATCGAGCATGCCCGTGAACTGGCTGAACAGCAGAATGTGGTGCCCACCGTCGAGCGCACCGTGCACGAGCTCCATGCAAGCGTCGAGCTTGGCGCTCCCCGCCTTGTAGCCCTCGTAGTGTAGATGCGGGTCGCAGCAGATCTGGCGCAGCTTGGTGAGCTCGGCGAGTACCTTGAGCTTGTCTTTCTTAAACTCGGATGCCTCGCGGTGCTGCACCTGCTGGGCGATGCGGTCCTGGTTTGCCAGGTACAGCTTACGCTGCTCGCCGGTAAGCTGCGCCATCACCGTGTCTTCGATCTTCTCGGGTAGATCGGCCACCACGTCTTCCTTAACACGGCGCAGCACAAACGGCGACACGAGCGCCTGCAGGCGAGCGGCGCTATCGCCCTCGGCATGCTCGACGGGGCTCTCAAAGCGCTTGGCAAACGACTCGCGCGTCCCCAAAAGGCCCGGCATAAGAAAGTCGAAGATACTCCAGAGCTCGGACAGGCGGTTTTCGATGGGCGTGCCCGTCAGGGCAAAGCGCACACCGGCCGGTAGACGCTTTGCGGGTTTTAAATGTACTGGGCCTCGTCGAGCACAACGCGGGCAAAGTCCTGCTCGGCATACTCGTCGATGTCGCGGCGCATGAGGTCATACGACGTCACGACCACGTTATGCTCGGCCACGCCAGCGATCTGCACACGGCGTTGAGCCTTGGCACCCACAATGGCGCACACGTCGAGCGAAGGCGCAAAGCGCTCCAGCTCGGCGGTCCAGTTGTACACAAGCGACGCAGGGCACGCCACGAGCGTGGGCTTGGCATCCCCCGCCTCCACGCGCGCCAGGATATGCGCGATCATCTGCAGCGTTTTGCCCAGGCCCATGTCGTCGGCCAAGATACCACCGAGGCCCAGGTGCTCGAGCGAGCCGAGCCACTGGTAGCCATCGACCTGGTAGCCACGTAGCGTGGCCTTGAGAGATGCCGGCACCGTAAAGTCCATCTTGCCGAGCGTATCCAAGCGCTCGACGGTGCGACGGAACGCAGCGTCGCGATCGGCCTCGAGCGCCGGCGTGCGTGCGAGCATGCTGTCGACGAACAGGGGGCTCGACGCGGGAAGCGACACGCCGTCGAGCAGGTCGACGGCATCGACGCCCAGGTCCTCGGCAAGACCAAACGCGGCGCGCGCTCCCTCGTCCAGGCGAATGATGTCGCCCGACGTGAGATGCGCAAACGTCTGGTGACGCTTATACGAATCCAGATAGATGGCAAGGTCTGCCGCCGAAAGGCCGCTCGCGCCCAGTTCGACGTCGAGCAGGTTACTCTTGACGGTCGCGCGCACCGAAAGCTTGGGCGCAGGGCGGACCGAGATCTGGCGTAGGCGGTCGCTGAGCATGACCTCGCCCAGCTCGGACAGGGCGGACAGCCCCTCGGTCAGCAAGTGGAACAGGCTCTCGTCATCGCGTTCCCCAAACGCCAGGCCGCCCTCGTAAAAGTCGAAATACAGGGCCGCCGTGTCCATAACGCGAAACTCTGCCACCTCGTCGCGCGGCGGCACGCCCGGACGCCGCTCTTCGAAGGGGCTGCCCGGAGCGCCCAAGCTAAAGAGATCTGCCGACCAGTCGCCGTAGGTAACCGTAATTTTGCAGGTCACGAGTCCATCGTCGACGCCGATTGCCATGGCAAAGCTCGGCTCGGGCGCCACGGTATCGAGCACGGCGGGAGCGGTGAGATCAGTGTAGTCGCGCAGAACGGGCAGCGCCATGCGGCAGAATTCGCCCACCTGTTCGGCGGCGATATGGACCGGCGTGCGACAGGGCAGCAGACGCGACAGAAACGGCGCCGCATGCTGGGCAAACGCCGCATCGGCGCGGCGTGCGCGGTGCGTGTCGACCAGATAGGCAACGTCGCCCGAGGCAAAGCAGTACATATCGGCGGGCAGGCGCAGGTCGTAGCTGCCACCGGCCGCCGGAGCGATCTTGGCGGCGAGGAGCGGTGGTTGTTTTGCCGAGGCCTCGTCCTCCCCCACCGGCGACAACTCAACCGCTACCTCGTAGGAACGATGCGTCGTCGTTCCCCGCGACCAGGCGGGCTCAAAGGAAATGGTCCGGCCACGCAGCAAGTCCAGCATGTACACGATGTCATGCTCGGACAGCGGCAGCTGGCGCTCGGCGACAAAGCCGCTGCGTGCAAAATCGTACGACGCCGAACGCGAACTCGTGATGTCGCTCAGATACACAACCGTTGCCACAACAAGGTCGAGCAGGCGCACCGAAACCTCGTCGAAAGCCTCGGGCGCATGGAGAAATGTGAGCTTCTTGCCGTACGAGAACGTACCGCCGCGCACGTAGGCGGCGGCCATGCCGTCGATGTCCTTGACCACGTAGGACACCGATCCACAGCGAATGCGGAACTCGAGCGCCCAGCTAAAGCGGTCAGCGAACAGCGGATTGTAGTACGGCACCAGCGAGGGCTCCAATACCGCCTTGGGGGCATCGGGGTCGACAGTGCCGGCGAGCTTGCGGCGCATGCCCGCCAACTCATCCATGCGCGCGTCCGAAAGATCGGAGAGCGCCTTCATGAGGCTCGGGCTCGTGGGAACGGGCGCCGGGAAGGGAAAGTTGGGGTTGACGGCCGGTGCGGCGGACGCGGGATGCGCGGCTTGCTTGGGCGCCGCCGTAAACGTGCGGACCGGCGTGCGCAGCCCCTCAACAGGCCCAATGCCGCTGGCGTCCAGGTACGCTAGCGCCGTGGCAATAGCGTGCTTGCACATACCGGGGTAACGATAGGCGGCGGGGCAATCGCAGTCGTAGTCGATCACCTCGTGCTCGTCCATGTCGAGCGCCACGTGCGTCTTGTACAGGTCGCCGCGCGAGCCGCGCACCGACCCCTCAATCGTCACGTTTTTGGAGAAGCGCGAGCCGCTGTCCTCAATCGACAGCACGGCACCGTTGAGCATGAGCGAACGCCCCTTCATAAAGGTGCCGCTCAACGCCGCCTCTTTGCGAAGCGCCTGCACAAACGTCCCCTGCGCCATCACTTCCTCCAATCTCACCCGGGGTAGCTTAGATCACCGTCACGCGGCCCTGGTTACCCACAATGGCCTTGGCCTCGGCCAGCAGCGGAATCGAACGCGCGTTGACCTTGGCAGGTACCTCGGCACGCAGCACGCGCCCGTCCACCTGCTCGATAAAGATCTCCACACGGTCGCCGCCCGGGTTAGCGGTGAGCACCGTGGCCAGGCGCGCCATATTGCCCTGGCTAAAGCGGCTGTTGGGCACCATGACCTCAAACACCTTGGGCTTGTTGTTCTCCTCGTTGAGCTCGAGCGGCACGATCTCCTGCGCGATGATCTGGTCGCCGCGGTCCGAGCGCTCGAGCTTGCCCTTAATGCGCACAAAGGCATCGGACAGCTGCGCGCCGGTCTCGGGATCGACCTCGCCGTACAGGTACCCCTCGGCCTCTTTATAGGTCTTGGGGAACACGACGACGGTGGCCTCGCCTTCCATGTCCTCGAGCTGCACGATGCCCATGGGGTCACCGTTTTTGGTCACGCGCTTGGACACGCTCGAGACCATGCCGGCCCACCACAGCGCCTTGCCCTCGGGAATTTCCTGGTTGATGGTGCCGCCCGTAGGATTCTGAACTTCGTAGCCGGTATCGATCTGCGAGAACGAGAAGTCGCGCGCCTTGGCTAGTGCATACTCAAACGGGCGCAGCGGGTGGTCCGAGACATAGATGCCCAGAACCTCTTTCTCCTGGCTCAGCTTGAGGTGTCGGTCCCATTCCTGGCCGTCCGGATCGGGCACGCTGACCTCGAAGCCCGAGCCCTCAACGTCGCCAAACATATCGAAGAACGACGTCTGCCCGCTCGCGCGATCCTTCTGGCGCTTTACCGCGGCATCGATGATGTTCTCGGGGTTGTTCTTGTCCACAAAGTGCATCATCTGACGACGCGGATACCCCGTGGAGTCGAAGGCGCCTGCCTTGATCAGCGATTCGATTACGCGACGGTTGGCCTGGCTCGAGTCCACGCGCTCGACAAAGTCGTGCAGCGTCTTAAACGGGCCGCCCGCCTCGCGCTCGGCGATAATCGCCTGTGCCACACCGGTGCCCACGCCGCGGATGCCGGCCAGACCAAAGCGCACGCCCTCCTTGGTAGCCGTGAACTCGGTACCCGACTCGTTGACATCTGGCGACAGCACGGGGATGCCGTCGTGACGGCATGCCGAGACGTAGTGCACGATCTTGTC
Source organism: uncultured Collinsella sp. (assembly GCA_900557505.1). Lineage (GTDB taxonomy): Bacteria > Actinomycetota > Coriobacteriia > Coriobacteriales > Coriobacteriaceae > Collinsella. The sequence goes on along the minus strand of USTC01000034.1, from coordinate 2,071 downwards.
GGTCTTGCCCGTGTAGGACGTCAGAACGGCCGCCACGTACTCGTGCGGATAGTGCGCCTTGAGCCACGCCGTCTGCATAACCAGGATGGCGTAGCCGGCGGAGTGCGACTTGTTAAAGGCGTAAGATGCGAACTCGAGAACATCGTCCCAAATCTTCTGGGCGACCTCGCGCGTGTAGTTGTTCTTGATAGCGCCGTTCATCCAGTGGTCGTAGGTGGTCTCGTCCGAGCCATCCTCCCAGTGCAGCACCGTCGACGTGAGCAGCTTGATCTTTTTCTTAGCCACGGGTTTACGGATACGCGAGTCCGATTCGCCCTTGGAGAAGCCGCACATCTCGACGGAGATGAGCATAACCTGCTCCTGGTAGACCATGGTGCCGTAGGTTTCGCCCAGGATGTCGTCCAGGCGGTCGTCGTAGGAGACGGCCGGCTCCTTGCCGTTCATACGGTTGATGTAGGACGAGACCATGCCGGCGCCCAGCGGGCCCGGGCGGTACAGGGCGATCAATGCTACGACGTGCTTGTACTCGGTGGGCTTCATGTTCTTGATCGTGGCCGTCATGCCGGCGGACTCGACCTGGAAGACGCCGGCAGTGTGACCGGAGCCCATGAGCTTAAAGATCTCGGGATCGTCAAAGGGGATCTCTTCCTCTTTGATGTCGATACCGAAGTTCTTTTTGATGTTTGCCTTGGCCTTGGAGATAACCGTCAGCGTGCGCAGGCCCAAGAAGTCCATCTTGAGCAGGCCCATGTCGGCAACGGTATGGCCCTCGTACTGGGTAATCTCGACGCCGCCCTTGGTGTCGAGCTTGGTGGGCACATGTTCGTTGACGGGGTCGCGGCAGATCAGAACGGCGCACGCGTGCACGCCCTCGCCACGGGTGAGGCCCTCAATCGAGAGCGCCGTGTCGATGATGCGGCGGGCGTCGTCGTCCTTTTTATAGGCCTCGGCAAAGTCGGGGTTAAACAGATCCTCTTTGCCGGGTTGTTTTTCGAGTACCTGCTTGAGCTTGACCTTGGGGTCGCTCGAGACCATCTTGGACAGGCGCTGGCCCATGTAGACCGGGTAGTCCAGAACGCGCGCGGCATCGTTGATGGCCTGCTTGGCCTTAATGGTCGAGTAGGTGATGACGTGGGTGACCTTCTCGGGGCCGTAGAGCTGGCGAACGTGCTCCACGACCTCGAGGCGCCGCTCATCGTCGAAGTCCATATCGATATCGGGCATCTCGGTACGCTGCGGGGACAGGAACCTCTCGAACATCAGGCCGTTCTCGAGCGGGTCGAACGCGGTGATGTTCATGGCGTAGGCGACGATAGCGCCGGCGGCCGAGCCACGGCCGGGGCCGACGCCGATGCCGTTGTCCTTGGCCCATTGCACGTACTCGGCGACGATGAGGAAGTAGGCGGCAAAGCCCTTGTCGCAAATGACCTTGTATTCGTACTCAAAGCGCTCTTTGATGTTGACGCCACCGATCTCGCGCGTGGCCCAGTCGTCACCATAGTGCTGGCGCAGGCCCTTCTCGCACTCGCGGCGGAACTGGCTCTCGTGTGTCTCGCCGGGGTCGAGCAGCGGGAAGCGCGGCAGGATGATGGAGTCCCAGTCCAGCTCTACGTAGCACTTGTCGGCGATCTCGAGCGTGTTGTCGCAGGCCTCGGGGCAATACGGGAACATCGCCCGCATCTCCTCCTCGGTCTTCATATAAAACTCCGAGCCGGTCATGCGCATGCGGTTGGGGTCGTCGACCTTGGCGTTCATGCCAATGCACATGATGACGTCCTGCACCGGCGCGTCCTCGCGGCGCAGGTAGTGGAAGTCGTTGGTGGCAATGACTTTGACGCCCACCTGCTTGGCGATATCGATGAGCGTGCGGTCCATCTGCTCGTCGGTCAGGCCGTTGTCGGTGGTGATGCCGTGTTCCTGGATCTCGATATAAAAGTCGCCGGGTTCGAAGGTATCGCGGAAGGTCTCGGCCCACTTGATGGCGCCCTCCATGTCACCGCGGTCGATGTATTTGGGAATGATGCCCGCGATGCAGGCGCTCGTGCAGATCATGCCCTTGGCATGGCGGCGC
>USTC01000033.1 GCA_900557505.1 uncultured Collinsella sp. | reverse complement strand
AGAGTGTCTCCGCCCACGTTGCCTACCTGGGCGCCAACTATGGCTCCACGCTTACCCCGGCAGCCGCCAAGAAGTACTGCCCGCCCACGTGGCAGGACTGGTACAACAAGGTCGCCAATCAAATGAACCGTATTTAAGTGCAACTGCAAAGGGCCCCAGACGGGGCCCTTTTCGATTATCTAAGAGACGACACCGGTCGCGTTACCGATAACAACGACGACGCACATGACGGCAAACATAAACCCGAGCGCCTTGAACCATAGTTCGACAAAAGCACTCCCCCGATACCGATCGAGCACCGGAAAACGACGTCGAAGCCTACGCCGGTCGAGCATTCCGAATGTAACGAGCAGCACCAGGCCATCGACCATAAAGAAATACTCAAGTGCCAAAAACCACATTGGATAGTTTCGGTTTTCGCCCGTCGGCGTAAATACCGCAAAATGGCTACCCATCAGCAGCAACAATGTTGTCGCATAGACGCATCCGTTCCATATGCGCCCCACGGACTCGGGGATACGCGAGAGCAGACGCGCACATTTGGACGTCACAGGAGAGACGATCGAACGCCGGTTTGCAGAAGACGGAAGCGAGAGGGCAACCGGCTGCTGTACCCACTGCACCTGTGACGCCGCGACCCGGGGCACACTGGCAGCAGAAATGGTCACGGGCGACGGTGCAGGGAGACATAGCTCATACGCCGCACGCGCAGCATGCCCCAGTGCCTTTGCACTCGCAAAGCGCTTGGCGGGATCGAGCGCCATCGCCATGCAAACCGCATCGGCAAGCGGGATTGGCATACCGTGCGTCTCGCATTGCTCACGTATGGCCCGCCCCGGTTTGGGGTCAGTTCCCGTTAGGCAAAAGAACAGCAGTGCGCCCAGCGCGTAAATATCGCTGCGGACGCTCGTCTGCCCAAACCCAAACTGCTCGGGCGGCGCATAGGAACGCGTGCCAAACTTGACGGTGTCGGCGTCGGCGCCATCGCGCCAAACGCGCGCGATTCCCAGGTCAATAATCACCAGCGACGAGAAGGTCATGCCAGCATCGGCCGCATACCTCACGCCCGATACGATGATGTTCGAGGGCTTAAGATCGCGGTGGATCACCGGTACCTCCGGCTCCCCCGCAGCTGCAAAACCAGCATGCAGCTCGCCCACCGCTTCACACAGAACGGGATACAGCCCGCGGGCATAATCGGGCGTCGCACCCAAGCGTCCCACGAGCGCCTCGAGCGTTTCGCCTTCGACATACTCCATCACCACGTCAAGCTCGTCGCCCACACGGCGGCAATCGACGATTCGAGGCAAATGCTCAAAACGACGACCGGCGCGCTGGGCCGCAAACAGGCGCTCATATGCTCCGCCAATCTGCGCCGAAGCATCGATGCGCTTGCGGACAAAGGGACCGAGAGACCCGCCGCCAGAGCCCTCAAAATAGACGAGTTCGGTCGTCTCGACATCCGAGAACTTGAGCACGCGCTCCACACGATAGCTGTCATCGCGGTCGAGCGACGCCAAATGCTCGACAAGTGAAGCAGTCAGCTCGTCATCGGAATATGTTGGGCTCTGAGTATCCATAGCGTCCATCATAACGCAGGGTGCGGACGCCCCATGGTGTCCGCACCCCGTTCGTTCGCATGGTTGTTCTGGTGACACCGCCGGCCCAGCCATCGGCCACTAACTCACCGTTTCCTCGCCAAAGCGATACAGCTCTTCATTGACCTTTTGGAGGCTACAGCCACGGTCGATGCAAAAGATGACAATCGCATCGCGACGGTCCTTACAGTTGAGGACACTTACCCCGGCAGCTGTCAGAGCGCGGTTGGTCTCCTTGAGCGTCAACGCCATTGCAAAGGCAATCTGCAGCACCTTGTTGCGGCTCGGATGCCGCGCACCGGTAAAAATCTGATAACCAAAAGTCTCATTGAGGTCGGCCATGCGCACCACGCGCGAGCGCTCCAAGCCCTTTTCCTGCAGCAGCTGCTTAAGATAGTCCGAAAGCGACGGGGCGGCAAAGTCGTGCTCTTTGATATAGCCATCGATGTTTGGCGCGTCGAGAAGCTCATTGAGCAACTCCTCGGTCAGCTTTTTATCGGGCATACGGCTTCACCTCCCCCAGTGCATGCAACATGCTAGAAACCACTTACGTCCGAAACCTCCCATACGGCGCAACGGTAGCGACATGTTAGGCCAGCACCCAGCTTGCAGCGGCAGACTTATCAAACACGTTGGCAAAATAGAGAGCCTTCTTGATGTCACCATCAAAGTAGATATTGCCCGCCACGGAACCGCCGGCGGCAAGGGTACCAGACTGCAGTTCATCGGAGCCCTCGCTGTAATAACCCTGGTTCTGCTGAGCACCGTTGGCGTCCTCGCCCTTCCAGTCGTAGACATTGTAGTCCGCGCCCTCATCGCCATTGTTGACGTACGTGACGTGAATGCCCGTCATGGTCGAACCGTCATAATTTGTGAGGCCGGGCTGGACGGAATCGACGACGACGGAAAGACCGGCAGCCGTGGTCACCGTCGTACCAACCGTCAGGTCAGTCGTAGGCTGCTCTTCCTTCTTCGTCTCTTCCTTCTTGTCACCATCGCCAGCATCCTCGGTGACGGTCGCCTTGTCGCTACCACAACCGGCAAGAAGACCGGCAGTCCCCAAAGCGACGGTGGCGAATGCGCCAAGTGCAGCGCGACGGCTCAGCAGCACTTCGTTTTCGAGCTTATTCATCATGCATCCTTCCTACGATCCGGCTACCGCGCCGGCACACAGCACATCGTAGGAAGGATTGAACTTGAATTCATTAGCTGTGAGCTAAGGTTGCGGTAAACGGCCAATGCAGTTATCCAAACGCCGAGCAAACGCACTTTGCTCGACCGTCTGCTGGCAGCGCATCAACCCACCGTGACGGATTCCCCGGTAAAGGCACTAATCATCAGCAGGACAAAGAACACCAGGTAGCCGGCACTCAGCAGGTACGCAATGATCAGAAAGACGACCCAGCCGACATTGGTTTTACCGTCGGCACGGCGTTGCTCGCGATTGCGGCAGAGCCAAATCGTCACGCCAATGGCCACAATCAGCAACACGAGTGCCGCTGCTGCCAACCCGGCAAGCGCAAACATAACGCCAATGCTCACAGCAATAACCGGAAGTAAGAGCAAGCCGCACCCGCATCCACCCGGACTATATACGGCAGATTGTCGGCGTCGCCCCATCGTCACTCCATCACAAGCAATCGTTTGTAGACATCGAGGCCTTTGAGCAGGATTTCCTCGTCAAAGAGCATGGTATCGGTGTGCAGGGCGCTCGTAGCATAGGCGGGACAGCCATCCGAATCGCTCGGATTATCTTGGCCGGCAGGCGCGCCCGTGCCCAGCAAGAAGAACACGCCCGGCAGATAGCGCTGATAGAAAGCGAAATCCTCGGCGATTAGCAGCGGCTCGTCCACAACTTGCAGTTCGGACAAGGCAGGCGCAATGTGGGCAAACAACTCGGGGTCGTTGTCGACCGGCGGATAGCCCTCGGCAAAATCGAGATCGTACGTGCAGCCCGTTGCAGCGCACGCCCCATCAAGCACGCGGCGCACACCCTCGCGTGCACGGTCGAACATGCCGTCCGTAAACACACGCAAGCTGCCGGCCACATGGGCCTCCCCCGCCACCGCATTGCAGACGGTGCCGGCCTGCAGCAGGCCGAACTTACCAATGCAGGGCTCGTCGGCACCCAACTCGTCCATGAGCTCGCGCTCGGAAACCAAGAACTTGGCAGCCGCCAATGCCGCATCGTGCGATTCGCCAACGGGAACGCCGTAGGTCTTGGCGATATGGATACTCATCCCGTGAATGTGCACATGTGTCTCGCTCGAACGCGCCAGCAGCGGACCAGGACAGCTCGCCAACGTACCGGCAGGCAAATCGGGCCATACGTGGAAGCCAAAGATGCGATCTGCCCCATAGCGCTCGAATACGCCACTCTCGCACACCGTCTTGGCGCCACCGGTCGTTTCCTCGGCCGGCTGAAACACAAAGAGCACGTTGCGCTTAATGACGCCCGGCTGTTCACGGATCGTACGGTCGACAAAGGTCGCCGCCGCAAGCGCCATGGCCATGTGTCCATCGTGGCCGCAAGCATGCATCTTTCCGGGATGCGTCGAGGCGAAATCCGCACCTGTCGCCTCCGCGATGGGCAGCGCGTCCATATCGGCGCGAATCGCCGTGGCATGCACGGCACCCGTGCCAGCGTCGAAGAAAGCGCAGACGCAGCTGGGGCACGGATGGGTCACCTCGCAGGCGAGCGGCGCCAACACGCCCTCAATATAGGCGATAGTCTGCGGAAGATCGAAGTCGAGCTCCGGAATCCTGTGCAAGTCGCGCCGATAGCGACGGAGTTCTTGGAGCTCGATCATAAAGGTTCCTTTCATAGGTGCGCGCCAGTTGCCATCTTATTGTGCCGCAAGATTGCCGCACCCTTATTTCTAGCATATCCCTGCATTTTTTAAACGTTATATACGAATACTCTTGTTTGGTAAAGTGCAACGTGGTAGGGTCGTTACCACTTGATAGAGGCGCGGGCACGAAGAACCGCGGGCGAGCCGGCAGGCTTTGACCCCGTGGGGAGGCGAAACCCGCCGAACTGGGTTTTTCGGGCACGAACAACCTGGTGGGCCTGCGGGAAACACCCGCAGGACTGTCTGCAGCAATGCGGGAGCGCTATCCGGACATTGGGTCCACGCTATGCGGATTCGATGCGCAGATGGCGCCGTCTGGATAGCGAGGTTTACGGGACATGGCATTGACCCCCAACGAAGCATATGCGGCAAAGCAGCCGTTTGTGGACAAGGAGACACTCGAGCATATCGTCGAGCAGTTCCCCACGCCGTTTCATCTATACGACGAGGCGGGCATCCGCCGCAACATGCAAGAAGTGCGCGACGCCTTTGCATGGAACCCGGGCTTTAAGGAATACTTTGCCGTCAAGGCCAATCCTAACCCGGCACTCATCTCCATTCTCAACGAATACGGCTGCGGCTGCGATTGCTCGAGCTATACCGAGCTCATGATTGCCCGCTCGCTGGGTATCACGGGACACGACATCATGTTCTCGTCCAACGACACGCCGGCGGCGGACTTTGAGCTCGCCGACAAACTGGGTGCCATCGTCAACTTTGACGACATCAGCCACATCGAGTTCTTTGAGCGCGTCGCGGGCCCCATCCCCAAGACGGTCAGCTGCCGCTTTAATCCGGGCGGCCTGTTCCAGCTCTCTAACGGCATCATGGATAACCCCGGCGACTCCAAGTACGGCATGACCACCGAGCAGCTCTTTGAGGCCTTCCGTATGCTCAAGGCCAAAGGCGCCGAGAATTTTGGCATCCATGCCTTCCTTGCCAGTAACACCGTCACCAACGACTACTACCCCAAGCTCGCACGTATCCTCTTTGAACTTGCCGTGCGCCTGGAGCGCGAGACCGGCGCACATGTCGCCTTTATCAATCTGTCCGGCGGTGTGGGTATCCCCTACCTGCCCGAGCAGCAGGCTAACGACATCCACGCCATCGGCGAGGGCGTACACGCAGCCTACGACGAGATTCTGGTCCCCGCCGGCATGGGCGATGTGGCAATCTGCACCGAGATGGGTCGCTTTATGATGGGTCCCTACGGATGCCTGGTCACCAAGGCCATCCACGAGAAGCAGATTTACAAGGACTATATCGGCGTGGACGCAAGCGCCGTCGACCTCATTCGTCCCGCTATGTATGGTGCCTACCACCACATTACGGTGATGGGTCAGCCGGGTGGCGATGACAAGACCACAGCGCCCGTCACGGGCACCTACGACATCACAGGCAATCTGTGCGAGAACAACGACAAGTTCGCTATCGACCGCGAGCTTCCGCATATCGACATGGGCGACCTGCTCGTGATTCACGACACCGGCGCGCATGGCCACTCTATGGGCTACAACTACAACGGCCGTCTGCGCTCCGCCGAGGTATTGCTGCGCCCCGACGGCTCGGCAGATCTCATTCGTCGCGCCGAGCGCCCGGGCGATTACTTTGCCACGCTCGACGTGCTGCCGTGCGGCCGCGAGCTGCTGGCAAAGTCGCGCGCCGAAAGTGCTCGTCGTCGCGCCCAAGACGAGCGCCTGGCCGTCGCCGCCCAATGGAACAGACGCATCCAGATCGCGGAAGCGAAGGAGAAGAACATGGACATCCGCAATCTCGAGGGCTCAATCGTCGCCCTCGTCACGCCGTTTAAAAAGGACGGCAGCGTCGACTTCGACGCGCTCGAGCGCCTTATCGATTTCCACCTGCAAAATGGCACCGACGCCATCCTCACCCTGGGCACCACCGGCGAGAGCGCCACGATGACCGATGACGAGGACAACTCCGTCGTCGCCGCCGTGGTCAAGAAGGTTGCAGGACGCGTCCCCGTCATCGCCGGCTCGGGCTCCAACTCCACGCAGACCATGCTCACCAAGTCGCTCACCTACCAAGGCCTGGGCGCCGACGGCCTGCTGCTCATCACCCCCTACTACAACAAGTCCAATGAAGAGGGTATCTATCAGCACTTTAAGACCGTCGCCGATGCCGTGGACATCCCCTGCATCCTGTACAACATCCCCGGCCGCTGCGGCTGCGGCATCAGCGAGCGCAACGTAGAGCGCCTGGCCGCGCACCCCAACATCATGGGCATCAAGGAGGCCTCAGGTAACGTCGCCTATGCCGCAAAGATCGCGCACCTGCTGTCCGACGACTTCCGCATGTATTCGGGCGAGGACGCGCTGACCGTACCGCTCATGAGCCTGGGCGCCTCGGGCACCATCAGCGTGTGGGCCGACGTTCAGCCGCAGCTCGTGCATGACATGTGCCGCGCCTATCTGGACGGTGACGTGGCACGTGCCCGCGATATCCAGATTGCCGGTCAGCCGCTCATCAACGCCCTCTTTAGTGAGGTCAACCCCATCCCCGTTAAAGAAGCGCTCGCTCAGATGGGTATGATCGAGGCAAACTACCGCATGCCGCTATGCCCCATGACCGATAGCACGCGCGCCGCACTTACCGATGCTCTGAAGGGAGCTGGTCTGCTTGATTAAGACTGTCATTATGGGAACGGGCCGCATGGGCTCGCTCATCCGAACCACCGCCGAGGGCGTTGTCGACGCCGCCGGTCAGCCCGTTTTTGACATCGTCGCCCAGATCGGTTTTGACCTGTCCGAGCTCGAGAGCGCACCGGCAGCCGACGTCATCATCGACTTCTCGAACGTCGTGACCTTCGATGCCGTCGTCGCCTATGTCGAGTGCACGGGCGCCGCACTCGTTTCCGGCACCACGGGCTATTCGCCTGAGCAGATGGACCGCCTGCGCGAGCTGGGCCAGAATGCCCGTGTCATGCACTCGGGCAACTACTCTATCGGCATCGCCGCCCTGCGCCATCTGGTTGCACAGGCCACGCGCGAACTGCCCGGCTTTAACTGCGAAATCGTCGAGACACACCATAACCAAAAGGTCGATGCCCCCAGCGGCACCGCCAAGCTGCTACTCGACGCCGTCGTCGAAGCTGAACCCGAGGCAGGCTACCACCCCGTCTATGGCCGCGAGGGCATGTGCGGCGCGCGTGACCCCAAGGAAATCGGCATGCACTCGCTGCGCGGTGGCACTGTCGCCGGCGTGCACGAAGTGAGTTTCTTTGGCCAGGACGAGGAGGTCACGCTCACCCACCGCGCCACGAGCCGTCAGATCTTTGTCAACGGCGCGCTGGCAGCCGCGCAGAAGCTCGTCACCCGCGAACCCGGCTTCTATACGTTTGACCAGGTCATGTTTGCCTAACCAGGTATCAACCGAATCCACCCAAAGGAGAGATAACAAATGAGCAACGCAGCCGAGATGGATGCACAGGAGATTATCAACTACATCGCCACCGCGCCCAAAAAGACGCCCGTCAAGCTGTACGTGCGCGAGAAGCCGGGCATGAAGGTCCAGTGGGGCGATGCGCACGTCTACGGCGGCCGTCGTGGCAAGACCGTCTTTGGCGACTGGGACGAGCTCAAGGCCATCCTCGATGCCAATGCCGACTCCATCGACTACTACGACGTCGAGAATGACTGCCGCAACTCCGCCGTCCCCATGCTCGACCTTAAGGGCATCAACGCCCGCATCGAGCCGGGCGCGATCATCCGCGACCGCGTCGAAATCGGCGACCGCGCCGTCATCATGATGGGTGCCATCATCAACATCGGCTCCGTTATCGGCGAGGGCTCTATGATTGATATGGGCGCCGTCCTGGGCGGCCGCGCAACCGTGGGCAAGAACTGCCACATCGGCGCCGGCACCGTACTGGCAGGTGTCGTTGAGCCCGCGAGCGCCACG
>USTC01000032.1 GCA_900557505.1 uncultured Collinsella sp. | reverse complement strand
CAGATCGTCCTTGCGATGAGACTCGTCACGCAGAGCTTGCTGCACCTTGCGCTCACGGTCACGCACGCGGTTAAGGGCGCCCTCGACCTCCAAGAAGTCGCCGTCGATGTTATCCCAGGCGTCAGGATGATCGATCAGGCGGTCCTGAATACGGGCGGCAAGCACGCGGTCGGAATGCCGCTCACCCTGCTCATAGCCCTGGTAGTACAGAGCGCGGCCGCAAAAGAACAGGACGCACACGGCGAGCGCCAAGACAAAGCCAAGCATGTTGAATACAAAGCCGGCATCGAACAGCACCGGTCCCTCAATGCCACCGAGCGCCATGGCGCCGATCGCCAGCGTCATGGCCCACGCGGCACCGCCGATCACCACGCAACGGCGCACGATTTCAAAGCGATCGATCAGCAAGAAGCCGATGAGTAGCACCGCCAAGATACCGGCGATGTTACCAATGCCGATCAGCAGCAGACTCAGCAAAAAGAGCAGCACCGTCGCAAGTGCGCGATTATCGACGACCGCCCTTACGTATTCAAAGAGCCGATCGGGCACCTCAAACGCCTGCTTATCGTCTTTTGTCATGTCCATGTCCTCGCTAACAAAGGCGTTATTCGATGATATAGCCGACGCCCCAAACGTTTTTGATAAAACGCGGCTTCTGAGCGTCGTCACCGATCTTTTCGCGCAGGTGACGAATGTGCACCATCACCGTATTGTTGGAGCCGGGCATAAAGTCCTCGTTCCACACCGCGCGGAACAGGTCCTCCACGGGCACTACGCTGCCGCGATGCTCGGCCAGATACAGCAAGATGGAATACTCGATGGGCGTGAGGCGCACCGGCGCACCGTCCACCGTCACGGAGCGAGCGTCACGGTTGATCTCGAGGCCATCGAGCTGGAGGGTCGGCGACTCGGTCGCCCGCGCGCGGCTACCGTAGCTGGTGTAGCGGCGCAACTGAGCATGAACGCGCGCGATGAGCTCCAGCGGGCGGAACGGCTTGACCACGTAATCGTCCGCGCCAAGAGAAAGGCCTTCGATCTTATCCTGCTGGGCATCGCGGGCCGTCAACATAATTACGGGATAGGTATGGCTGGCACGGATGGTACGCAGCAGCTCAAAGCCGTCGATATCGGGCAGCATGACATCGAGCAGTGCCAGGTCAAACTCTTGCTCCAGGATTGCCTTGGCCGCATCGGCCCCGCTGTAGGCGATCTGGACGTCAAAGCCCTCCTTTGTAAGGTAGATACCAACCAGGTCGGCGATGGCCTTCTCGTCATCAACTACCAGTATGCGCTCGTTCATGCGTGCTCCTCTCGCGCTCCATTATGCCCGAGGGGGCGCACACCACACACAACAAGCGTGGGTGATTAAGTCGGCCTTAAGCACCCTTGTGCCCGTTCGAGCACGAATGCGGGCCATGCGCGCACGCAACGATCGTCGTCGCCGGCAAACGATATACTCTAGTGCCAGAAGAGACCATTCCGTCGAAAGCGAAATCTGTGATGTCCCTCACCTCTTTTGCAAAGCGCTCCGCCCAGCTTGCCGCCGGCTTTGTCTGCGCTATCGCTCTTGCTGCCGGCATGCCCACCGTCGCCGGCGCCCAAGTGCTCACGACCGACGACGTCTGCGGCAAGACCGCCGACGTCCGCGGCATCACGACAGAAAACCTGCCCGATATCGAGGCAACGAATGCCCTTGTTATGGGCAAGGACGGCACCGTCTACTATGGACGCGGCGCCGATGAACAGGTCAAGATCGCCTCGATCACCAAGGTCATGACCGCAATCCTGACCGTCGAAAACTGCAAGATGGACGAGAAGGTCACGGTGAGCAACGCTGCCGCCACCGTAGGCAACTCGACTGCCGGCCTGCTCGAAGGCGACGAGCTCACCGTGGAGCAGGCACTACGCGGCCTGTTGATCCCCTCGGGCAACGACGCCGCCACCGTGCTTGCCGAGTACGTAGGCAAAAAGATCGACCCCAAGACCAAAGACGCCGAGGCAACCTTTGTGAAGGCCATGAACGAGCGCGCCAAAAAGCTCGGCTGCACCGGCACGGTCTTTGAGAACCCACACGGCCTGGACTTTGATGAGTGGGCCGGCGACATGCACTCAACCGCACATGACGTGGCACTGATGATGCGGGAGGCCATGAAAAACGATACGATTCGCGAAGTCGTCGCGAGCGAGGATTCTTGGATTGAGGTCACGGGCGCCGATGACTCAGACCATTCGCATTCCATGGACACGCACAACGTTTTGCTCGGTCAGGACGGAAACATTGGCGGCAAGACCGGCACCACCGACGACGCGGGCTATTGCTTTACGAGCGCCTACAACCGCGACGGCGACGAGGTCTACACCGTTATTTTGAACTCCACAACCAACGATCAGCGCTTTACCGATACGGCGACCCTTGCCAACTGGTACTACGGTCACAAGGTGACGGTCGCAATTGCCAATACACAGGAGAAGACCGCCAACGGCAACCCGCTTATGGCGCGCATTGGCCAAACCGACTGGACGGATAAGACGATCGATGCCACGCTCGCCGACCCCGCCGCACAGGCAACAGTGTTCTCACTCGCCGGCGAAGTGACCGAAAAGGTTAGCTACGATGACCTTTCGGGCACGGTGCATGTTGGCGATAAGGTGGGCAGCGTTACGCTTAAGCAGGACGGCACCAAGATTGCCGTCATGGACCTGGTTGCCGACGAGGAAGGAACGGGGCCCAATCCCATCGAGTGGCTGCTCGTGAAGCTCGACCGCCTGGGCCGCCGCATCGACAACCGCCCGCTCACAGCCGAGAGCGAGACCGTAGCCAAGGCTCCCAAGATGTAGGGCCAAAGCGTTATCACATCGAACCAAAATGAGGCGTCCAACGGGGCGCCTCATTTTTTGAGGGTTCGAATCCCCAGCTGCCTTTCTTGTTAATAAAAAAGGGCCCCGAATGGGACCCTTCTTTAAAGTCAAACTGGCGGAGAGCTGGGGATTCGAACCCCAGATGCCCTTTTGGGGCATACTCGCTTAGCAGGCGAGCACCTTCGGCCTCTCGGTCAGCTCTCCGTAACAGCCGTTCTATAGTAACCAAACAGTCGAGGATGGGCAAGAGGGAATTTGGAGCGATTCCATTTTTACCTTTCCCGTACCGCCCCCAACAAATAGTCGCGCATATACGGAATTGCAAACGAAACACAGCCATAGCCCGCAGGCTCAATCAGTCCCGTATCGATCAGACGTTTGCGATACGACCCGACTTTATTCGCCGCCAATCCCATCTTTTTGGCAATATCACCGTTCGTAATCTCGCCGCCTTCGCATTGCGCCATCGCCGTGAGATATTGAAACTGCCGCTCCGATACCCTGCGCAGCGCGGGGGCAATCACCATGGCATTGAAACTATCAAGAGCTGCCTGGACACCCTTGCGAGCTGCCTCTTCACTCACGCTCTCCGACCCGCTGCGCGCAGCAACCTGCCAAGCGTAATATCCGACCAACTGGACCATAAAGGGATAGCCTGCCGAGGCCTTTGTTAAAAGCTCAGCAACGCCTTCGTCGAGTTCCTTGCCCGCACGCCTCATCGTATCCTCAAACGATCCGCCGACTTCAAAATCTGAAAGCCGCGTGAGTTCGATATGCTTCGCCCTCTGAAGGAACGCCAACGTATCATCCACCACCACGCCATCCACCGATGTTGGCAAGCCGGCGAATGCAAAAGCGACATTCGCCCCTTGGCGAATCAAAAGCTGCATCTCATTGCCCAGCTCGCGCATTTCCTCAGTTGAGGCATCCTGAATCTCGTCGAGCGTAATGAGCAGACCTCCGCGCTTCGCGGCATCGTACATTGCCTCGCCCAGATGAGATGCCGACTTCGATACCTCAACGGAGCCAAGGCTGACTCCTAGAATTGATGGGGAAATCGACATTGACTCAAGACGAACATTTCGCTGTAGAGCCTCGAGGATTCTACTGCAAAAACCGGCATTCGAGGCGACGTCAACAACCTCGAATCCTTTTTTTCGCGCAAGATCACCCAATGCATTGAGAAGCACCGTTTTACCTGTGCCTCGGACGCCCGAGATGCGCATGAGTCGATCGGGAGCACCAGGACCATTCTCAAGGGCCTCGGCAAAATCATCCAAAACAGCGTCACGTCCGATAAGCTCAGGCGGATTCATGCCCGCCGTTGGCTTAAAGGGATTAATGGCTTTCGACATTCGACCCTCCTCTGCTAGTTTTAACAACTTTAACAAAGTTTAGCAACTTTAGCAGAGTTTAACAGGTTTAGCAGGCTGAGCGATTTTACGTCCGCATCGGTCTTGTCAGGCCTTCTCACCTGGGCCGATACAGATACTTACGTTCAAATTAGCGACAATACCGCTCGCTATAGTAATTCACATCTTAATTCGTTATAACTTAATTCGTTATACCTTATCTATGCACAGGCGATGAAAATACCACCGGTCCCAGCAGCCCTCCGTTTTGTTCAGTATGTTGAACAAAACACACCACTTTTGTTCAGCGTACTGAACAAACGGTATATCCAGCTCTATTCAGGCCGGTTTTGCCGCCCCTACCCCAGCGAGCGGTTGAGGGAGCCGAGCTCATCGTTGCCCATGGTGCGCCACATTTGATAGATGCAGCCGCGCGCCAAGAAAAAGAAACCGTTATCGACGAGTTGCACGGCGGCATCCGCGAGTTGATTGGTCACGGCGGCAGCTCAAGACCTGCCTTGTGGATGGTCGCGACAGCCTCCTCAAACGTGGGCGGTTTGATGACGCCCATCTCGTTCATAAGGCCCTGCATTTCCTCCTGCGCACTGCCGCCCGACTCCTCGCCGCGCGGCACTAGGCGGTAGCACGCCAGCGCCAGCTCGAGCTGGTCGCAGTTCCAGTAGGCGAATGCCAGGCGATAGAACAGGTAACCGATCGAAGGCCGGTCGCTGGCAATGCGCAGGCCGTGGCGCGCTACCTCGATAATCTCGTCATAGCGCTCCAGGCGTGCTAGCACGTTAATCAGGGCAAAGTGAGACTGCATGGACGAGCGCGCCAAATCGTAGAGACGACGCACCTCGGGCAGTGCACGCTCAAAGTCCTCTTGTTCGGCGTAAAAGCTGCAGATCTCGTGCTGGGCAAAATACAGCGCATCGGGAGCGCGAAGGATACGCACGGAACGGTCCTCCTCCATCACCGGCAGCACCATGCGCACCAGCTGGTTGTCGCAGAACTGGGTCTGCACCGGGCCCGTCGCCAAAAGCTCAGCAACAGTACACTTGGCTTCCAGCTCCTCGACAAGGCGAGAAAAGCCCTCGAAAGCACCAGCTCGGTCAACTTTGGATTGCTCGCGCAGCTCGACGACACGGGCGACATACGGATCGTTGTCCTCCTCCATGACCTCAAGCTCGTCAGCCGTATCAGCGAGCAGTAAATCGCGAAGCGCAGGCGGCAATGGACGATGGTCATCACGTGGTCGGGCGTGAACCTCTGCAGGCTCAATCATGTCCGGCGTATCTGCCTCATATGCCTCGAGCAAATGCTTGCAGGGCATGTCGTCCATATCCATGCTCTCAAGATCCTTGGCGACAGAAACGCAATCGGCCAGATAGGCCGCACGGCCAAAGGAATACGTTTCAACAACGCGCTCGCCCTGCTCGCCGTCGGGAGCCGCAATCTGCACGTAGCAGCGCGTGATGCGAGCGCCCGAAGCAAAGCAAGCCGCTGCGAGTGTAAGCGCAATACGCGCATCGTGCTCAGTGGCCCATGTTGCGCGCTTAGGCTCATCTACCTCGCGCCAGGCGTCATCTTGAGCATCGTATTCGCGCTGCGGCATAGCATCGACAACCGTGCGGCCAAATCGCACCAGCATGATGCCCTCGGCGACGTTCGCTCGATAGGTGTAGTCGAGCCGCGTGACCACGTTGAGCGCTTCTACGATACGTGCAAAACGGGTGCGAACGTCCCACTCGCCACCCGGCTGGCACGCAACCGTCCCCGGCCTGGCCCACGGGTTGTCATTCGACAGCGTTTCGAGCAAGCGAGGAACGTCGTTTGTCGTCTTGCTGATATGCCATAGGTCAAAGAGCGAGCAGCCCTCAAAGCTTGGCGACGAGGCAACGGGGCCCAACCCTGCCCCAATACGCTCAAGGATGCCCGATAGGCGGTTCAGGCGGCACTCGACGGCAAGTAGGGTATCGATCTCGTCCTGGTCCAGCAGGCTACGGTCAAAATTGAGATAAAAGAGCCTCGAGCGATCGATGCGCGCCAGGCTCATTTCGGTTTTGGCCGCGATGGTGCGCAGGCGAGGCAGATTAACTTCGCCCATCAAAGCGGCGGCATAGCGCTCAATGCCACTTGGATTATCTGTATGGTCAATGCGGTAGAGCAACGTTTCGATTGCATCGGGCAGCGGTGTGGAATCAAAACCCAGCAGTACCTCAACCGGCTCGGGGAGTTTTACAAGCTTGATCTTGTCGACAGCATTTTTCATGCCCTCGTCGAGGCCGTCGGCATCTGCCGTGCCCGAGACAGTGTTTTCAGAATCGGCGAATATCACGTAACGCAAGAACATCGAGGCCATGAACTCGCCGTAGCGAAGGCTGCGCGTCGAATTCCACGTCTCGCGATCGGATTGTTCGCGCATGGTGCCTTCGGGAGAGCCGATGACTCGCGCCCGGGAGTGCATCGTCCCATCGGTACCCCTGACCGCAATCTCACCGATGTTGGAATCGGACTCGTCAAGAATCAGTTGCATGTCGGGATCGTCGGGCAGCGATACATCGTTAACGGGACGGTCCACCTTATAGACCTCACCCGAAACGCTCACGTAGCCCAAAAGCGACACATGGCTTTTGCCGACGAATTCGACGACATAGCATGATTCATGCGGGTCCTCGCCAAAGAGCTTCCAAACCACGCCATACGAGCGTCCCGCAGGCTGCTCGGGCATGGCCGGAAAGCGCTTTTTGGGATCGAGAAACCTGAGCTTGTATGTCGGACGCTCTGCCACGAAATATCACCCTGATCGGTCGTCTAAAGAAAGAGCGCGCCACGGGCTCACCGAGGCGCATACTCGAAATCTTACACGAGTCGATGAGAAATAGTCCCCTTTGACCGAGGTTCGAATCCATGCGGCGTCTGCCTAAAAGAAAAGCCCCCGTTGCCGGGAGCTTTAATCTCAAATGGTGCGGCGTATAGGATTCCGCGCATCCGCTGCGCGGATCCGCACCGGCTTCGCCCGCCTGCCGGCGAACTCGCCCGCTCGCTAAAAACGCTCCGCGTTTTCTTGGCGCTCGCGCCTCGACCGAGGTTCGAATCTCCGCAATGCCCCCGTAAAGGAAAAGCCCCCGTTTCCGGAGGCTTTAAATTCAATTGGTGCGGCGTATAGGATTCGAACCTATGACGTTCTGATTCGTAGTCAGACCCTCTATCCAGCTGAGGTAACGCCGCAGCGCAAGACATATAAAACCACTTTAGTTCGTTAGAGTCAAGCAAAATCTCAAACTTTTTTCGCGCGGGCCGCAATTTGTCACGCTGCACCACAAGCATCAGCGCTTCTCGTGCGATCGATTGGCTTTTCGATCACATCGAACCCGGCGCCAAGCTCCCCCAGAAGCGACCGCACCCGTTGGGCACAGTCGTAATCGGCAAACGAGATGCTCAGCATTCGGGCCACCTGATTAGAAGTTCCAACGCCATAGAAGTGCTCAAGGACGACAAGCGCCTCATGCGCCACAAACGTCTCGACCACATGCGGCGACTCCTCATAGCACCATTGCGTCAACGGTCCCTCACTCGTCTGCCGAACTACCAAACCACCCATACCCGACGGCTCGCACGTTACCAGCAGGTGCTCCCCACCCTCATCGCTCTGGAACAAAACAACCCTCTCATCGAACAGCTCCATCACATCCCCTTTCTCTTGCTCTTAGTTAGCAAAAGCATAGCAGGTAGATGCATGTATACAGAACATCTGTTCGTGTATTTTCTATTGAGCTGTCCGCACGGCATGGTATAGCCGTACACAAAAAGGGCGCCCCTAAAAGGAGCGCCCTCGCAAATCGCCTATGCAGCTAGCTTACGCGGCCGGCTCGATCTTCTCGAGGCCGCCCATGTAGGGACGCAGAACCTCGGGGATCGTGATGGTGCCGTCGGCGTTCTGGTAGTTCTCCAGAATGGCAGCCATGGTACGACCAGCCGGCAGACCGGAACCGTTAAGGGTGTGCAGGTAGCGCGAACCCTTGAAGTTCTCGGGGTCGCGATACTTGATGTTGGCACGACGGGCCTGGAAGTCACCGCAATTGGAGCAGGAGCTGATCTCCTTGTAGGCGTTGTAGCTCGGCAGCCAAACCTCGATGTCGTAGGTCTGACGGGCAGAGAAGCCCAGGTCGCCGGTGCACAGGCTAATCACGCGATACGGCAGGCCCAGCTGCTGCAGCAG
>USTC01000031.1 GCA_900557505.1 uncultured Collinsella sp. | reverse complement strand
AACCTCAAGGCCATCTCCAGGCTGGTCGAGGGCGCTCCCGCCGATCGCGTAATCGAGGTTCTCGCCGGTAATACCTGCGGTATGAAAAAGACCTCTTGCGCCGATCAGCTTACGCGCGCTATCGAGGCCGCTCGCGCAGAGATCGCCTAATGAGCATCGCTGATCGCTTTAAGAATGGAATAACGCGTCGAGGTTTTGTGCTGGGTGGCGCCGCTACTGGTGCTGCTGCCGTACTGGCCGGTTGCTCGAAAAAAACGGGCACGAGTGATGACGCCGCTGGCGAGCCGCAGGTTATCAAGGACGATTCGAAGATTGTCTCGATCACTGATGAGTACGAAGCTGTTGATATCGATCTTGAGCCCGCGGCCTCGTGGACGCTGCCGCTGGGCACGCTGCTGTACTACTGCGATGGTGACTACGCTGCCGCGATGATGGCGCCTGCTTCTGCCCTGCATGCCAATACGCTTGGTGTGCTCAACCTGGGCGATGGCTCGCTTACCACACTTATTGAGGATCCCATTGAGGGAACCGGTTATGCGTTTTATGACGTTCGCGCGGGTGATGGCGTGTTCGCGTGGGTCGAGATGAACTTTGCCAATGCGTCCTGGAAACTCTATGCGCAAAACCTTGCAGGCTCCTCCCTTACCGGCAACGCCGTCGAGCTCGACCGCGGTGGCGAAAACTACGATCCGCCGCTCTTCACAGCGTATGGGTCGTCGGTCATCTGGTATAAGATGCCTTCGTCCGGCGGCACCAAGACGAGTAACGATTCGTACTGCTATCGTCAGTCGCCCAGCGAGTCCAAGCCTGAGACTATTTGGAAGTCGACGGGCCGTTTCGCATCCGCCCCGCGTGTGAGCGACGGCATCCTGACCATCTCGCCCCGCGTGCACAATGATGAGGGCGTCTATTACGGTATGACGGCGATCGACCTGACTGACGGCAACAACACGAAGCGAGCTCAGCTGGTGCTTCCTTCGTCGGTTTCGCCTTTCGAGGCCGTGTATATGGGCGACACCTTCGTGTTCTCCATTGAGGCGACGTATAGCGGTGTGGGCAGCCTGGGCAATATGGGCACCTATATCGGTAACGAGGGCGGGCCGTACCTCTTCCTTTCGCGTGAGCCGCTCGCGTGCGCTGCGGGAAGGAAAAACAAATACCTGGTTAAAGTTCAGGCGTCGCATTTTTTGATTGACACTTCGGCCAAGACCTACGGCTCGCTTCTGTCGCCCGACCGAGCCTTGGAGTATGGCGATTATCCTGCTACGGCGGGTAAATCGAGCTCGGTCTTAACGTACGCAACGGTGCGTAACAGCCAGGGAATTCCCGAGACGGTTACCGCTCGCTTGTTCTCTCTTTAGTCTCCGAGGGGTTAAAAAGGCGTCGACAGGGGAATAAGCGCGTTGTGACTATGAGTACCGCCCGCCGAGCTGCCGCGTCATAGCGGCATCTGGCGGGCTCAGGTGCGTTAAAATGGGCTTGTTCTTAGCTAATTGAGACAGGGGGGCCGTGTTATGGCTTCAGATGCAAAAAAGATTCTGCTGGTCGAGGATGAGAAGGCAATCCGTGACGCCGTCGCTGCCTATCTCGAGCGCGAAGGCTACTGGGTTGTGGGCGTCGGCGATGGCCAGTCCGCGATCGAGGAGTTCGAGAAGCATCAGTTCGACCTGGTCGTGCTCGACCTTATGCTCCCCAAGATCCCCGGCGAGCGCGTTTGCCGCACCATTCGCGATACCTCGGATGTCCCCATCATCATGCTGACGGCTAAGGGTGAGATCGAGGACCGTATTATCGGTCTTGAGCTCGGCGCCGACGACTATCTGATTAAGCCGTTCTCGCCGCGCGAACTCGTCGCCCGCGTTCGTGCTCTGTTCCGCCGTGCCCATCAGGCCGACGAGCCCGCCGTCGAGGTACTCGACTTCGGCGATCTGGTCATCGATATCTCGGGCCACAAGATCTTGGTCGAGGGCAAGGAAGTCGATCTGACGGCTTCCGAGTTCAAGCTGCTCACCACGCTTGCCCGCCATCCTGGCCGTGTGTATAACCGCATGGAGCTGGTCGAGAAAGTGCTCGGGTATGACTTTGAGGGCTATGAGCGCACCATCGATAGCCACGTGAAGAATCTTCGCGCCAAGCTGGGCGATGATCCCAAGAAGCCCAAGTGGCTCTACACCGTCCATGGCGTCGGCTATCGCTTCGAGGCTCCGGCCAAGACCGATAAGTCGGACGAGAAATAGGGAAATCACATATGACACCTGCGCGCTTTGAAATCGGACAAAAGCACAAGCAGGAGAGCGAGGCGGGTTCCAAGGCTAGTTGGAACACGCCTCGTTCCGATTCACGGCCAACGATGAGCTATCCCTCGCGCATGGCACTTGCTTTTGCCCTGACATCGCTCATGACGGTATTGGTGTTGGTGGGCGTAGTCTCCGTTGTATGGGGCACGGTTTTTACGGATTACACGCGCTCCAATATTGTCGAAATCGCCAATTCCGCTGCCGAAAAGTTGGCAACGTCATATGAGGAAAACGGTTCCTGGACCGCGGGGGAACTGCGTACGGTTGCGACATCGAGCCTGGTGTCCGATGATCTTGGTATGCAGGTCGTCAATAAAAAGGGCGTCATCGTCTACGACGACTCATGGCCCTCGGCAAGCGCCACCGCCGATGTACGCGAAAACCAGGCTACGACCGACGACACGAGCGGCAAGAGGGCATCGCATAGCCCGGTCTCGTCTGCTCCAACCGACTCCGATAGCGTTGCTAACGTCGAGATTGTAACGTCTTCCGGCGAGCATGTCGGACAGGTAAAGCTGTGGGCCATCGGCTCCGACGCTCTGCTCACTAAGGCGGACTCTGCGTTTAGGGAGAAGACCTTTAACGCTATGGCCCTCGCCGCGGTTGTTGCAATCTGCATTTCGGTCGTTATCGGATCGCTCGTGTCGCGCATGCTCACCAAGCCGATTCATCGCATCACCAGTACCGCAAAGCAAATCCGTGACGGCGACCTGTCGGCTCGCACGGGACTGCGCGGTGATGACGAGATCGATCAGCTGGGTGAGACCTTCGATGAGATGGCCACTTCGCTCGAGAAGGATATGAAACACGAGAAGCGCCTGACCTCAGACGTTGCACACGAGCTTCGCACGCCGCTTATGGCCATGCTCGCAACGGTCGAGGCCATGCAGGATGGCGTGTATCCCACCGACGATGAGCATTTGGAGACCGTTGCTTCCGAGACGCGTCGCCTGGCTCGTCTGGTGCAGCAGATGCTCGACCTGTCGCGCATGGAAAACAGCACGGCTCCGCTCAACCTTGAGCCGGTGGACATGGTTCCTTTTGTGCGTTCCATCGTCAATGCCCAGGAGCGCCTGTTTGTCGACCGCGATCTGCGCCTGCGTTTTGCGGACGAGACCCAGGGTCACGACGATGTCGTTGAGGCCGATCCCGACATGATCACGCAATGTGTTATCAACCTCATGAGCAACGCCATGCGCTACACCCCCGAGGGCGGTTGGGTCGTGGTGTCGGTGCTCAGTGACCGCAAGCACGTCAGCATTGCCGTTTCTGATACCGGCATCGGTATTGCCAAGGACGATCTGTCGCGCATCTTCGGGCGGTTTTGGCGCGCCGATGCCAGCCGCGCCCGCGAAGCTGGCGGCCTGGGCGTTGGCCTCGCCGTGACCAAGCAGATCGTCGAGCGTCACCATGGCTACATATCCGTGGAGTCGGAGCTTGGAAAGGGTACGACTTTTACAATTCATCTGCCCCGCGAGCACACGGCGGACGCGGCATCTACTACAATGGAGCACTAGCTTTTCGCTATTCGGTGAAGGAGGGGCCGCGTCCCTGCCGCTCCGAGTTTGCGAAAACATGCGGGAAAGAACCCGCATTTCTGTCGTATTTAGGTAAGGAGTGACTCACGTGACAACGATGGAGCGTCGTCCGGATTCCCGTGGCAAGGTTCGTGATATTTACGATGCCGGTGAAAACCTGCTGATGGTCGCCACCGACCGCATTTCTGCGTTCGACTTCATTCTTCTCGACGAGATTCCGTTTAAGGGAGAGGTACTCAATCGCATCTCGGCATTCTGGTTCGATAAGTTTGCCGACATCGTCCCCAACCATCTCGTTTCCATCGACCCGGCGGATTTCCCCGAGGAGTTTGCTGAGTATCGTGACTACCTCGCTGGCCGCGCCATGCTGGTTAAGAAGGCCCAGACGATTCCTATCGAGTGCATCGTCCGCGGCTATCTGACCGGTTCGGGCAAGAAGACCTACGACGAGAACGGCACCGTCTGCGGCATCCAGCTGCCTGAGGGCCTGACCGAGGCTTCCAAGCTTCCTGAGCCGCTGTTCACGCCGTCCACGAAGGCCGAGATCGGTGACCACGACGAGAACATCTCGTTCGAGCGTTGCTGCGAGATCGTGGGCGAGGACATCGCCACGCAGATTCGTGACCTTTCCCTCAAGATCTACAAGGCCGCTGCCGAGTACGCCGCGACCCGTGGCATCATCATTGCCGACACCAAGTTCGAGTTTGGTGTTATTGATGGCAAGGTCACGCTGATCGACGAGTGTCTCACGCCCGACTCCAGCCGTTTCTGGCCTGCTGCCAGCTACGAGGAGGGCAAGATCCAGCCTAGCTACGACAAGCAATTCGTCCGCAATTGGCTCAAGGCCAACTGGGATATGACGGGGGAGACCCCGCACCTGCCCGCCGAGGTCATCGATGGCACGTCCGAGCGCTATCGCGAGGCCTTCCAGATCATCACGGGCTCCCAGTTCACAAGCATGAAGGAGAACGCATAAGTGAGTACCCGTAGCGCCACGAACAAGCGCACGCAATCCCACGAAGTTACCGGGGTTGCGCGCAAGTCTGCCGCATCTGCTAAGCCCGCCCGCCAAGCAGCGAGCTCCGTTCGCGTCGTGCCGGCTTCGTCTAAGGCACGCCGCAAAGAGCTCGAGAAGGGCGAGAACCTCGAGGGCCTCTCTAAAGAGGAGAAGCGCGCCCGCAAGGCTAAGCAGCGCGCCAAGGAGGACCGCATCTATACGGTGTCGAATATCCTCCTCAAGCAGGACGAGGACTACACCAAGCGCCGTCGCATCTGGTGGATTGTGCTCGCCATTGGCATGGTGCTCGTCGTGGCAATTTGGGCCTCGCTGTACTTCGCTCCCGCTGGCATGGTGTCCAGCCCTGTCCAGATGGTCGGCATTGTTTTGTCCTACGTCATCATTTTGGGCGACTTTATCTATGACTTCGCTCGTATTCGTCCCTTGCGCAACATGTACCGCGCGCAGGCCGAGGGCATGTCCGAGAACAAGCTCAACGCTCTTATTGAGCGCGCGGCTGCCGAGGAGGACAAGAAGGACTCCAAGAAGAAGTAGCGTTTGCATACATACTTATCGCTAAGATATAAGGCGCGTCGTTTTTGCGGCGCGCCTTTTTACTGTTCTATAGATAGATGGAGTGGCACATGATTCGAGCTGCCCTGACGGTCGAAGAGGCTCTGGAGGGCATGAAGGCCCTGGAGCCCAAGATTAAAAACTACGCGCGCCTGGTCGTCCGCAAGGGCGTAAACGTCAAGCCCGGCCAGGAGGTCGTCGTTCAGTCTCCGGTCGAGTGTGCGCCGTTTGCGCGCGTGGTGGTCGCGGAGGCCTATGCTGCCGGCGCCGGCCACGTGACGGTCATTTGGGCCGATGATGCCGTGACAAGGCTTACGTACGAGCATGTCGATAAAAGCTATTTTGAGCAGACGCCCGAGTGGAAGCGCCTGCAGCTGGATTCCCTGGCCCAGGACGGTGCCTGCTTTATCTTTATCGAGGGTGCGGACCCTGCGGCTCTCAAGGGTATCGATCCCGCCAAGCCCGCCGCGGCTTCCAAGGCAAGGAACACGCAGTGCAAGGTCTTCCGCCGTGGACTGGATTACAACATCAATCCGTGGTGCATCGCCGGCGCTCCGGTCGTGGCTTGGGCGCACGAGGTGTTCCCGGGAGACGCCGATGAGGTTGCAATCTATAAACTATGGAATGCGATTCTGCACACCGCTCGTGCCGATGGCCAGGACCCGGAGAGCGACTGGGAGCTTCATGACGCGGCGTTCGAAAAGAACTTGCGCTTCCTGA
The DNA here is from genome assembly GCA_900557505.1 of uncultured Collinsella sp. GTDB lineage: Bacteria > Actinomycetota > Coriobacteriia > Coriobacteriales > Coriobacteriaceae > Collinsella. The sequence continues at coordinate 2,566 of USTC01000031.1, read as the reverse complement.
ACGACAATCGTTTTGACCGCCTGCATTACACCGCGGCAAATGGAACCGATCTGACGATTGGCATGACGAAGGGTCACGAGTGGGCCGGCGGCAAGGGTAAGACGCCCGATGGACACCCCTTCTTCCCCAACATCCCCACCGAGGAGGTCTTCACCTCGCCTGATCGTATGCGTGCCGACGGTATCGTGTACTCGGCCATGCCGCTCATTCACCACGGTAACAAGGTTGACGATTTTTGGATTAAGTTCGAGGCCGGTCGCGTAGTGGACTACGATGCCCGCGTGGGCAAGGCGACGCTTGCGAGCATTATTGACACCGATGAAGGTGCCGCTCATCTGGGTGAGGTCGCGCTCATTTCCAAGAACACGCCAATTCGCGAAAGTGGCGTTCTGTTCTATGACACGCTCTATGACGAGAACGCCAGCTGCCACCTTGCGCTGGGAGTCGGCTTCCCCGAGTGCATCGAGGGTGGATATGATATGTCCAAAGAGGAGCTCCTGGAGCATGGCGTTAACGTCTCGAGCACGCATGTCGACTTTATGATTGGCACGGACGATATCGATATTACGGGCATTACGCCTGATGGACGTGAAGTTGTGATTTTCCAGAACGGCCAATGGAGTTGGGAATAGTCCCAGACCGTGGTACAATGCCACCCGCGGGCCGTTAGCTCAGCTGGCAGAGCAGGGGACTTTTAATCCCAAGGTCCAGGGTTCGAACCCCTGACGGCCCACCATAGAAAAGAAAGCGATCGACTCCGGTTGGTCGCTTTTTTGTTGCCGCGACACGGGTTCGAACCCGTCGGGGCGCGGAGCTGAGTAAACGCGCGAGCGTTTGCCAGCGCAGCGCGCAAGGCGCGAAGCGCCGCAGCGGCCGCCTGCGGAGCAGGCTGAACCCCTGACGGCCCACCATTGAATAGAAAGCGATCGACTCCGGTTGGTCGCTTTTTTGTTGCCGGTGCACGGGTTCGAACCCGAACTTCTCTATATATAAGAACGCTTGGCGAACAAAACCTGCCTTTTACCGATGGGAAACAAATAACTGATGCCTTTGGAGTAAAGTAGCGCTCCAGAGATGACCGATGTCTCAATACACATAAAACAGCTGGTCATCGCCAATATCAGAAGCCAATGCTTCAGTTTTAACCTCAGTGATGCGACTGAGGGACCTATTCATTTGTGAACAAAATATGGAGTGCGCGATTCCCGCCCACGGCGCCCCTCCGGTCTGGCAATATATCTCCTTGCCGCGCGGCCCGGTGGAACCGGGAACCAGCGCAGGCGTGCACCTTGAGAACCGGATACTGCGAGGATGGACACACCAGTTGTGTCGCATCCGGGCAGACATCGAACCATTTGAAATGGTCTAACTTGGATTTGTTTTTCGCAAGGCCGCCGAGAGGCGGCCCCGAGAAATTCCTTTTCCTATACTAAAACCATATGAATCGAACGGAACCGATCAGCGATGAACTGAGAGGACCGGACGGGCTCGAAGCCCATATATTTTGGACGGAGAGTTCGATCCTGGCTCAGGATGAACGCTGGCGGCGCGCCTAACACATGCAAGTCGAACGGCACCCCTCTCCGGAGGGAAGCGAGTGGCGAACGGCTGAGTAACACGTGGAGAACCTGCCCCCTCCCCCGGGATAGCCGCCCGAAAGGACGGGTAATACCGGATACCCCGGGGTGCCGCATGGCACCCCGGCTAAAGCCCCGACGGGAGGGGATGGCTCCGCGGCCCATCAGGTAGACGGCGGGGTGACGGCCCACCGTGCCGACAACGGGTAGCCGGGTTGAGAGACCGACCGGCCAGATTGGGACTGAGACACGGCCCAGACTCCTACGGGAGGCAGCAGTGGGGAATCTTGCGCAATGGGGGGAACCCTGACGCAGCGACGCCGCGTGCGGGACGGAGGCCTTCGGGTCGTAAACCGCTTTCAGCAGGGAAGAGTCAAGACTGTACCTGCAGAAGAAGCCCCGGCTAACTACGTGCCAGCAGCCGCGGTAATACGTAGGGGGCGAGCGTTATCCGGATTCATTGGGCGTAAAGCGCGCGTAGGCGGCCCGGCAGGCCGGGGGTCGAAGCGGGGGGCTCAACCCCCCGAAGCCCCCGGAACCTCCGCGGCTTGGGTCCGGTAGGGGAGGGTGGAACACCCGGTGTAGCGGTGGAATGCGCAGATATCGGGTGGAACACCGGTGGCGAAGGCGGCCCTCTGGGCCGAGACCGACGCTGAGGCGCGAAAGCTGGGGGAGCGAACAGGATTAGATACCCTGGTAGTCCCAGCCGTAAACGATGGGCGCTAGGTGTGGGGGATGAGATCCCCCGTGCCGCAGCCAACGCATTAAGCGCCCCGCCTGGGGAGTACGGCCGCAAGGCTAAAACTCAAAGGAATTGACGGGGGCCCGCACAAGCAGCGGAGCATGTGGCTTAATTCGAAGCAACGCGAAGAACCTTACCAGGGCTTGACATGCAGGTGAAGCGGCGGAGACGCCGTGGCCGAGAGGAGCCTGCACAGGTGGTGCATGGCTGTCGTCAGCTCGTGTCGTGAGATGTTGGGTTAAGTCCC
>USTC01000030.1 GCA_900557505.1 uncultured Collinsella sp. | reverse complement strand
GACGAAGGCCGGCGTCCGCAGGCTCCACGCCGCGGCGAAGTTCACATGCCGGGTCGTCAACGCTGGGCGCCGTGGTATCGCGGACCAAGACATCCTTGATCATGAGCTTGGGCTTTACGCGACCTTGCCAATGCTCGGCCACGGCCTCGAACACCAAATCGACGGCGCTATCGCAATTGATGAGCTTATCGATCTGCGGCACGCGGAACATAATGGCCGGCACACTCGCGGCGCCATCGGTCGCCACGAAGCGCATGTGCTCGCCGGTTTTGCCCACCACGGCGCGATCGCACATTGTCACGCCCTCGGCCGCCAACAGCGGCACCTTGTTGCCCTGGCCAAACGGCTCAAGACGGGAGATCTGCTCGATGGTCTCAATATTCAGCTCGGAGAGGTCGACGGTGGCGGCAACCTCGTCGGTGTCCTCAAAGTCCTCGGCGGGAAGCTCGGACAGCACGGCGGAAAGGCGACGACGGAACTCGTCGAGCTTGGACGCCTCGATGGTCACGCCCACCGCACCCGCATGCCCGCCGCGACGAATCAGCAGATCGGAGCAACGCTCGACGGCGTCGAACAGGTTGACCTTGCCCACCGAGCGACCCGAACCGCGAGCGATACCGTCTTCGATCGAGAACAGCAGCGCCGGCACGTGATAACGGTTGGTCAGACGGCTCGCTACGATACCCTTGACGCCCTCGTGCCAGCCCTCGCCACCCACGACGATTGCACGACCGCCATCATAGATCTCCTCGACCTTTGCCATGGCATCGCGTGTGAGCTCGGCCTCGATCTCGCGGCGCTGACGGTTGATCTCCTCGAGCTCGGCCGCCAGAGCGCTTGCCTCGATAGGATCGCGGGCAAGCAGCAGGTCGAGTGCCAGCTTGGGATCGGCCATGCGGCCGGCGGCGTTCAAGCGGGGAATGAGCGAAAACGACAGGCCATCGGCCGTAATGGTAGAAAGGTCGGCCTTGGCAAGTGCGGCAAGCGCGATATAGCCGGGACGGGCCGTCACGCGCATCTGCTGGATGCCCTCGGCGACCAGTGCGCGGTTCTCGGGCGTCAGCGGCATCATGTCGGACACGGTGCCCAGCGCCGCAACCTCGATCAGCGAACGCCAATACGACGGCTTGCCCAGACGCTCGCCCAGAACCTGCACCAGCTTGAGTGCCACGCCGGCACCGGCAAGCTCACGTGAAGGACCCTCGTCCTCGAGCTTAGGGTCGGTCAGGGGCACGCCCTGCGGCACCTGATCGGAGGGCTCGTGATGGTCCGTGACCACCAAATCGATCCCCAGGCTCTCCAGATAGGAGACTTCTTCCTTGGCAGCAATACCGTTATCGACGGTCACGATCAGGTTGGGTTGGGCGAGCCCGTTGACGCGGTCGAGCGCCGCGCGCGAAAGACCGTAGCCCTCGTCAAAGCGATGTGGAATAAACGGCGTGACATCGGCACCAAACGTGCGCAGTGCCTCGGTCAACAGGCAGGTCGACGTAATACCGTCAACGTCAAAATCGCCAAAGACCGCGATGTGCTCGTGGTTGCGAATGGCACGCTCGACGCGGTCGGCAACGACCGACATGCCCGGGATAATGAGTGGGTCGGCCCAGTCGCGATCGAGCGAAGGCGTCAAAAACAGCTGGCCTTCTTCGATGGATGTAATGCCGTGCGCAACCATAATGCGCGCCACCAGCCCGGGTATGCCCAGGCCAGCCGAAAGCTCCTTTTCGAGCTCGGGGTTTTGCTGAGCGACCGCCCAGCGATGCGTCGTCTTAAGCGATGACATAGGCACCCACCCCCGATAGGGGCAGGTCGCCGCGATACCTCTCACGGTTCATAGCGATGAGTCCTCTGTGTATGCCCGCTTCGGCAGGCAGATCTGTTGAACGGATTTATTATACCGTGCAGCACGGACGCAAAACGCCGCAGCACGCCGCGGTTTCGGTAAACGATGCCGGTAATCGCCTCGAAATATTCGAGCGTTTCTGACGCACGGACGCATGCGAGCGTCTAGCATATCCATTCAAAACGGATTCACGAGCAAAGGGAGTCACAAGCGCATATGAAGCAATGGGTTGGACTGGGCAAGTTTCTCGCGGGGCACATGCAGGTCATCGTTCCGATTTGCGTGGCGCTCGGCGTGCTCTTTCCCCAGCAGATCGGCTTACTCAAGCCCATCGTTCCCACCTTGTTTGCCTTTATGACGTTTCAGGGTGCGCTCAGCAACACCTTCCACCAGGTGGCTGAGGTGTTCCGCCGTCCGCTGCACCTGATTTTGGCGCTGCTCGTCTCCGCGGTGCTCATTCCCATAGCAGCCTATGCCATGGGGTCGCTGTTCTTTGGTTCCAACCCCAACCTTGTCTGCGGCATCGTGCTCGAGTACAGCGTACCCGTGGCGGTCACTGCCTTTATGTGGATTAGCATGTTCGGCGGCAACGGCCCGCTCGCGCTTACCATTATCCTGACGTCCTCGGTCATCTCACCTGTGACGATTCCTCTTACGCTCAAGCTCCTGCTGGGCGCCACCGTCTCGATCGACGTGCCGAGCATGATGCAAGACATGGCCTTTATGATCGCCATCCCCGCCGTGCTCGGCATCGTGATCAACGAGCTCACGCGCGGCTGGGGACACGAGAAGCTCTCCCCCGCGCTTTCGCCCGCCTGCAAGTTCATGATGATGGGGGTCATCGCGTCCAACTCCACCGCCATGAGCGAGTACGTGCTGCACATGAACACGGTGCGCCTGGAAGTCGCCCTCTTTATTTTGGTCTTCGCCATCAGCGGCTTTGTCGTCGGTTTTCTGGTCGCCCGTGCGCTGCATCTGCCGTATAGCGAGACGACCACCATGTGCTTTACCTGCGGCATGCGTAACATCTCTTCGGGCGCCGTCATCGCCACGCAGTACTTTCCGGGCGAAGTCGTGTTCCCCGTCATGTGCGGAACGCTGTTTCAGCAGGTGCTGGCCTCGATTATCGGGCATCTCTTTGAGCGCCTAACCGGCGAGGAGCGCGCCAAACAGCGCAAGCGGGTCAAGGCCGGCCGCGACGCGATGGCACGCTAGGCAGCACACTATTTGCAGGCGCTCGCCTTGCTACACGAGCGTTTCCAGATGCGCGTGCAGGCACTCAGCATCGATATCGAGCGTTGTCTCGGCATTGACCTGGGCCAGACGATAGCCCACAAAGTAGGGCGATACCACCCAACGTGGCAGCGCCTTGGCAATGGTCCGGCCGTCCATGTGATAGAAGAACAAATTGTACGACTCTGCGCGACCACCATGGTGCTCGTTCAGGATATAGCGCAGGGCCACCTGAATCGCATCGGCAAACAGGTCCGCCTCGGCTTGGTCGCGGGCGTCGTCGCTGGCGGCGATTCCCTGTGGAGCCGAGACGTTGACCTCAAAGAATCCCATGATCGGCTCGGTTGAGATGTTGACCGCAACCCTCCCGTGCCGCCAAACATCGATGCCTTCAAAGTTGGCTGAGGTCAGCGCCGCATAGCCGTCCTCCTGTTCCAAGCCCACAATCTGCATGTGCGGATGGACGAGGCTGCCGCCCGAAAGCGGGCCTTTGTTCTTGTACATGAGCACACTGCGGTACTGTTGGGAATCGATCATCTGCTGCCAACAGCCCAGGGCAAACCGCATCACATGATGCAGCTCATCCGGTTCATAGGTCACCAGGTCGGCGTCGTGATTGGCAGACTCGATCAATACGGTCTGACGTGTGGCCCGCAATGTCTTGAACTTATTCTCGAGCCAGATGCAGTCACCATCGCGCTGGATGATGTTGGCGAGCCCCTCCGTGTCGCAAAAGGGGCACGCGGTACCGGGGCGGCGGTTGTCGTCGGGCTTACCGCTCGCCTGCTGAACGTCAAATACCAGCGCCACGGGTTATACCTCTAGCGGCACGATCTTGGTGCCATGGAGCTCGGAGACGTCTAGCGCCGCCGCGACCGCGTCGCGATTTGCCGTAGTGATGCCGCCGCCGGGAAGGATGGTCAAACGATCGCCCGCATACTCGATTAAACGAGCCAGGTTTTCGAAGTTGTCCTCGATCGGCGTACCGGCAGCACCACCGTGCGTCAGGATGCGCGCAACGCCGCAGTCGGCGAGCGTATCAATGGCGTCGAGCTGAGCCTCAGGCGAGAGCTGGTCAAACGCCATGTGGAAGGTGATGTCGATGGGCTCACGCTTGCACTCCTCGGTCGCGCAGCCCGCAGCCATCACGAGAGCGCCCAGCGTAAGATCGTCGAGCGCCCAGCCGCCGGCACAGGGCTTGCAGCAGCCAAAGACCAGGCCGTCAACGCCGGCGCTCACAGCAAGACCCAGGTCCATCTCCATCATACGCAGCTCGTCCTGGTTGTAATGAAAGTCGCCACCACGCGGACGAATCATGCACATCACTCGCGCGTCATGCTCGTGAGCGTAACTGACTGTAGCGCTAATAACGCCGGCGGAAGGCGTGGTGCCACCGACGGCGAGGTTGTCACACAGCTCAATGCGCCTCGCACCAGCCTCGATGGCCGCCGGCACTCGCTCAAAGTTCTCGGCACAAAACTCGTACAGCATAGATAGGCCCCCAAAGACAGCAGATGTTTTCCGACGGGCATTGTCACACATCCCCATGAAGTTGCGGTGGAATAGGGACTGTTTTGGCGTCTAGAGCCTTCATTTAGTCCCTATTTCACCGCAACTCAGAATGATTCCTTGGGAACGGCGCGGCTGGCCGCAAAATGTTGCCGATGGTGAATGTTGCGCAACATGATTCGCGAATCTTAGGCAACCATGGCAGTATCGACATTCGTATCCAGAGGAAAGGATTGCCATGTTTAAGAGCATCCAAAAGAGCGGAAGGATCGCAGCAGTCGCCATCGGCCTGATCGCGGCCCTGTCTCCGCTCGCAGCCCCTCCCGCAGCATTAGCCAACGGCAGCGTACCGACACCCGAGCTGGAGAAGTCATACAGTTTTAAGACCAGCAGCGAGAACTCACTTATCAGCACAAGCGGCAATACTGAGTTCGGCTACCTGTACGATTACGACGACGATGTCAACTTAAAGAGCATAACCCTCGTCAATTTCAATGATGGCAGTTCGAGCCCCATTGCCATCCCTGAGAAAAGCCTTGATTCCGCATACCGCACGCACAGCGATCAACTCATTTGGTTAGATGGCAACAATTTGGTCATATTCTCTCCAGACAACCAAACCCAAACAGTCCATCCCATCTTCTCAAACAAATACACTGACAGCTATGCAAGGGTCTCTGAGGATGGCGAGAGAGCGGCCGTGTGGCACGAAGGCGATGAATCAGAGCTTAAAGAGGTCGAGATTTACGACCTTAAGTCAGACAAGTTAATCAAAGCGTATCAGGCAGAAAAAGATGATTCTAAGTTCATCTGCTCAAATGATATGAGCCGTCTTTATATCTTACAGGCCAATACCGGGAAAGGCGTTGTTGCGCTTAAGGTATTCAATTGCGATACGGGATCAACGGAGCTGAAAACCATTGGCGTAAAAAAGGACGGCAGGTCTTCGGACATTGAATACATTAACCCTAGCTTTAAATCGGAGGACATTTATCTTCAAAGCGACACAGCTCTAATAAAAGCTGACCGCGACGGAAATATGAGTGTTCTTTTTAACGATGACGAACACGCCTCCGGCTGGTTCAGCCCATCGACATCAACCGATTTATATTTCATTTATATTAAAAAAGGCTCAAATGATCTTTTTGAAGAAGATGAAAATGGGGATTATCACCTGAATGAAAAAGACGCGAACCTCGGTGTTTACGATTGCGCAAGCGATGAGATTCTCAGCTCTATCGCTTTCCCCTTCATCGATGGAGGGCTTGCCGATGTATCGCAAGATGGCAGTACCTTACTCGGAGTAAGCTCAAATGATGACAAATTCACAGCATGCCTCGTCGATACAAATACTGGAGCGAAAAACGAGTTTGACCCACATAAATGTCGTCTAGTATTCCTGTATGGCGATCGCAAGATAATGACAACTTACAACGATGAGGACGACCCTTCCACAGTCCACGTGAGCATCTACAAGTCCAATATCCCCCATTCGGTGCCCGAGGATGTACTGTACTTTATCCAGACTCACCTGCCGTTTGTTATTGGCGGCGGCGTGGCGATCGTCCTCATCATCGGTGGCGCAATCGTTATCCTTTGCATCCGCAAGAAGCGCGCGAAGGCTGTGAACGGTGCGACAGCCGCAGTGCCCAAGCCTCAGCGCAAGCAGCGTCGTCGCCAGAAGCGTGCCCAGCAGAACGCCGTTCCGCCTGCAGTACCTGCGATGCCGACGGCACCGGCAGCTCCGGCCGAGCCCGCCCGCTTCTGCCGTCACTGCGGAACCCCGCTCGTACCCGAAGCCCAGTTCTGCCCAACATGCGGACAAAAGGTAGACTAGCGAACAAAACCCAATAGACCCCAACCACCAAGGCCCCGTTCCGACACATTCCGGAACGGGGCCTTGGCTTGGTGCAGGGTTGCTAATTTGGGACGGGCATGTCGCACGCTCCCATGAAGTTGCGGTGGAATAGGGACTGTTTTGGCGTCTGGAACCCCCAATTAGCCCCCATTTCACCGCAACTTAAAAAGGGGCGCTGACCGGGCTGGTCAGCGCCCCTTTTGTTGGATGGGTTAGCCTCCGAGATATGCCTTACGCACGTTGTCGTCGTGCAGGAGCTCCTGTCCGGTGCCGGTCATGGTGATCTTGCCGGTCTCGAGCACGTAGCCGCGCGTGGCGATGGAAAGCGCCATCTGCGCGTTCTGCTCGACCAGGAGCACCGTGGTTCCGGCCTTGTGTAGGTCCTCGACAATCTGGAAGATCTGCTCAATCAGAATCGGCGCCAGGCCCATGGAAGGCTCGTCGAGCATGAGCAGCTTGGGGTTGCTCATAAGGGCTCGGCCCATAACGAGCATCTGCTGCTCACCGCCCGAAAGGGTGCCGGCGACCTGGCGACGGCGCTCCTTCAGGCGCGGGAACTGCTCGTAGACGCGCTCAAGGCCCGGAGCAACCGTGGACTTGGGCTGTGTATAGGCGCCCATCTCCAAGTTCTCCTCGACCGTCATCTGCAAAAAGGCGCGACGGCCCTCGGGCACCTGTGCCAGGCCCTTACCCACCAGCTTGTCGGCAGGCGTATGGGTAATGTCCTCGCCCATAAACTTGATGGAGCCGGTCTTAGAGCGCAGCAGGCCCGAGACAGTCTTAAGCGTTGTGGACTTACCAGCGCCGTTCGCGCCGATCAAGGCCACGATCTCGCCCTCGTTAACGTTAAAGGAGATGTCCTTGATGGCGTGGATAGCGCCGTACCAGACGTTGATGTTGTAGACGGAAAGCATCGGCTCTGCCATTTAGTTCTCCCCCTTATCCTGCTTGCCCAGATACGCCTCGATAACGGCGTCGTTGTTCTGGATCTCCTCGGCCGTGCCCTTGGCGATGACCTTACCAAAGTTGAGCACGCAGATGCCCTCACAGATGTTCATGACGAGCGACATATCGTGTTCGATGAGCATGATGGCAATGCCGAAGGTGTCTCGAATCTTGACGATGTTCTCCATGAGCTCCGCGGTCTCGGACGGGTTCATGCCGGCGGCAGGCTCGTCAAGCAGCAGCAGCTTGGGGTTAGTCGCAAGAGCGCGGACGATCTCCAGACGACGCTGGGCGCCGTAAGGCAGCGATCCGGCCTGCTCGTTTGCCAGATGCTCCATATCAAAGATGGACAGCAGCTCCATGGCGCGCTCGTGGGCGGCCTTCTCGTGCTTCCAATACGTCGGCAGGCGCAGCACGCCCTCAAAGCCGGAGTAACGCTCCTGGTTGTGCAGGCCAACCTTAACGTTATCCTCCACCGTCATGGTATTAAACAGGCGAATGTTCTGGAATGTACGGGCAATACCCATGCGGTTGACCTGATAGACCGACTTGCCCGAGGTATCCTCGCCGTCGAGCAGGATGGTGCCGTGCGTGGGCTGATACACCTTGGTGAGCAGGTTGAAGACCGTGGTCTTACCGGCACCGTTGGGGCCGATCAGACCGGCGATCTCGGTCTTGCCGATAGTCAGGCTAAAGTCGTCGACTGCCTTAAGGCCACCGAACTCAATGCCCAGATGGATGCACTCGAGTGCCGGGCGCTCGCCCAGATCGCGGTCGGGAACGATGGCGCCAGAAGGATACGGGACCATCTTGCCCTTCTTGAACTCAAATTTACTGGGCATCGGCTGCCACCTCCTTCTTGGAAGCAAAGCGGTCCTTGACGCGACCGAAGAACGCCTTGAGCTGCGGGTTGTTGGTAAAGATCATGACCAGGATCAGCACGATGGCGTAGATGAGCATGCGGTAGTCCGAGAACTGACGAAGCAGCTCGGGAAGCACCGTGAGCAACGCCGCCGCGATAACGGAGCCGCGCATATTGCCCAGACCACCCAAGACCACGAACACCAGGATGAGGATGGACGTGTTGAAGTCGAACTTGGTGGCGGAGAGCTGCGAGAAGTTACCGCCGAAGAGGGCTCCGGCAGCACCGGCGAGGGCAGCGGAAACCACGAAGGCAATCATGCGGTACTCGGTGACGGAGATGCCTACGGACTCGGCTGCAATCTTGTTATCGCGCACGGCCATAATGGCACGGCCGGTACGGCTGCGAACCAGGTTGAGCACGATCACGAGTGCGTGCTCGGACTGAAGGAAGAGAAGGGCAACTCGTCTGACGCACGCGAGGAAGCCTA
>USTC01000029.1 GCA_900557505.1 uncultured Collinsella sp. | reverse complement strand
CGCGGCGCGGTCCGCGTGGGCTCGATGGTGGGAATTGCTCCATAAAACATCATCCAATGACGAGAATAATCAGCACATATTCATTGTAGCCGCCTGCTCCTGTGAATGCTTGCTGCTGGCGCAACCTCAAGGGCGCGTTCACATCAAAGTGAACTAAAGTTATAGAGGTGCGAGAGCGAGAGGCGCGAGAGCGCACGATCGACGGCCGACGGTGGGTGCAAGGCCCGCAGATGAGGAGGTTTCCATGGCAGATCGCGGCATCGTTGCGGTGTTCGGCAGCATGAACATGGACCTTTCGGTGGCGTGCGAGCGCATGCCGCGCGCGGGTGAGACCGTCGGTGGCAGCGGTTTTATCACCAACGCCGGTGGCAAGGGCGCTAACCAGGCCGTCGCCGCCGCGCGCATGGGTGCGCGCACGTGCATGATTGGCGCGGTCGGCCGCGACGCGTTCGGTGCATCGCTCGTGGCGGGACTCCAAGATGCTGGCGTGGACTGTGACTTTGTGGCGCGTCGCGATGACGTGGAGACGGGAACGGCGACCATCATTCGCTGTGAGGGCGACAACCGCATCGTGCTGTCGCCGGGCGCCAACCATGCACTCGCGGGCGAGGACGTTGCCTGCGCGCTGGGGCGTCTGGTGGCCGATGGGCTCGACGGAGACGCCAGCGATATTGCCCCGGCTGCCGGAAGCGTCTTTATCGCCCAGGGCGAATGTGACCTTGCAGCGACGGCCGAGGCACTTGTTTGCGCTCACGAGCTGGGGTTCTATACGGTCTTTAATCCGGCGCCTGCCTGTGAGTTGCCTGCGGAGGTCTGGCCTGCGGTCGACTTGGTCTGCCCCAACGAGACCGAGTGCCAGGTGCTGACGGGCATCTTGCCCGAGGATGATGCGAGCTGTGTCGCGGCGCTCAATGCCCTGCTCGCCAAGGGTACCGGAGCTGCGGTCATCACGTTGGGCGGTGCCGGGTCGGTTGCGCTCGGCGATGACGGTGAGCTGCTGCGCATGCCGGCACTTTCGAGCACGGTAGTCGATACCACGGCCGCCGGCGATACGTTTATCGGCGCGTTGGCGGCGGCTCGTCTGGAGGGCCTGCCGCTCTTTGAGTGCATGGCCGCGGGTGCTCGCGCCTCGGCGGTGACGGTGTCGCGCCTGGGCGCGCAACAGTCGATTCCCACGCGCGCCGAAGTTGAACATTGGTTTGGTTAAACGATAAAGACGGAGAAGCGGAGTAGAACAATGGCAATCAAGAAGCTGATCCTTGATCTGGATATGGGTGTTGACGATGCGATGGCGCTGGCCTATGCCATCGCGAGCCCCGAGGTGGAGCTCGTGGGCATCACCACGTGCTTTGGCAACGTGCGCGTCGAGCAATCGGCGCACAACTGCCTGGCGGTGCTCGATCTGCTGGGCCGCCCCGAGGTCCCGGTGTACCTGGGCGCCGATCGTCCCATGAAGGCGACTGAACCCTACACGCCGCCAGCGTCCACCACGCTTATCCACGGCAAGAACGGCATTGGCGGCGCAAGCGTGCCCGCCTCGCCGTACGAGCCGGTGGGCGCGACGTCGGCCGACGGTAACGCGGCGGTCGATTATCTGATTGATGCCGCGCGCACCTATGGCCCCGATCTGATCTACGTGGCGACCGGCCCGCTTTCCAACCTGGCAGTTGCCTTGGAGCGCGATGCGGCGGCGATGATGTCTATCGGTCGCGTGGTCGTGATGGGCGGTGCGCTTACCGTGCCCGGAAACGTGAGCGCGGGCGCCGAGGCCAACATGGCAAGCGATCCCGAGGCGGCCGATGCCGTGCTGCGTTCGGGCCGCAAGCTCACTATGGTGGGTCTGGATGTGACGCATCGCGTGGTGCTCACGCGTCGCGACATTGCCGGTTGGACGGGCTCGGGCACCATGGCCGGTTGCGCGTTTGCGAGCATGGTGGAGCACTACATTGGCTCGTACGAGATGAACGCTCCCTACCTGGGTGGCTGCGCGCTGCACGATCCGCTTGCCGTCGCCGTGGCGATTGACCCCACGCTCGTGGGTGCGCTCGGCTGCAATCTGCGTGTTGATCTGCTGGGCGAGTATCGCGGCCGCACCATTTGCGACGAGCGCCGCCTATCCGATCCGGACAAGAGCGCGCTCGTGGCGCTCACTGTGGACGCCCCGCGCTTCCTGTCCGAGTTCAAGACGCGCATGGCCCGCGTCCTGGGCTGATCCGCAAGATTGAGACGGCCTCCCAATCGTTTCAACGCTTCCAAAACCGTTCACGGACGATATGCTACCGTTGGTCGGCTGTGGACGGTGCTCCCCGCGAAGATATGGGCTATCATTCTTTGCTGCGCGGATTGTTACTTCTAGGGAGGCATGCCCGCGCCTCGATACAACGGATTGTTACTGGTAAGGCATGACCGCGATAGCTCGGCTATTTGCAGTCATGCCTTTTCTTTTTGATAATTCCGAAAGGAGGTTCAATAATGCTTGCGATTAAAAAGCTCAACAACAATGCCGTTCTTTGCCGCGACGGGCAGGGGCGCGACGTGATCGCCATGGGCAGGGGCGTCGGGTTTGGGGGAGAATTTCCCCGCGAGCTGCCGCTCTCTAAGATTGAGCATACGTTTTATGACATCGACCCCAAAGGGCAGGACGTCATGCGCGACCTTCCTTCTGAGATCGTGATGTTCACGGCCAAGGTGATGGACATCGTCGCCAACGAGCTGCCCTATGATCTGTCGACCAAGGCGACATTGTTCATGGCCGATCACCTGTCATTTGCGGTGGAGCGCGCGCAAAAGGGTTTTCGTATTGCGATGCCTCTCGCCTATGAAGTGCGCGAGACATATCCTAAGGAATACAAAGCGGCGCAGTTTATCGTTATGAGGCTCGAAAAGGAGCTTGGTGAACGACTTCCCAAAGAAGAGATTGCCAGCATTGCCATGAATCTCGTCAATGCGCGGGTTGTTCAGGCCATCGAGACCGCGAGCAAACCCACCAAGCAGTTTGACGATATGCTAGAAGATGTCACTGAGATCGTCGAGAGTGATTTTCGCATCATCGTTGACCGCGATTCCTACGATTTCACTCGCTATGCCACGCATCTGCGGTACCTGTTCAAGCGCATTCAAGCCGGCGAGTCGCTGAACAGCGCCAACATGCAGATGTACAAGAACTTTCGTGAGGAGTTTCCGCAGTTGGCAGAGTGCGTGAAGCATATCGGTTCCTATTGTCGTGAAACGTGGGACGCCACGCTCTCCGAGGAGGAGGAACTCTATCTGATGATCCATCTCAACCGGATCATCTCCAAAAAAGGATTGTAACCCGTAGCCATTCGGGGCATGACCTTTGCCGATTCGAACAGTAAGCCAAGATTGTGCAAAGGAGCCAATGATGGCAAATTACAAAAAGGTGGCAGAACAGATTCTCTCCACTGTGGGCGGGGCGGAAAACGTGGCTTCGGTTACGCATTGCATGACGCGCCTGCGCTTCAACCTCAAGGATGAAAGCCTCTCGAATGATGAGAAGCTTGAGGACATCTCGTCTATCATCAACGTCGTGCACGCCGGAGGGCAGGTGCAGCTGGTGATCGGGCCCACGGTCGACAAGGTCTACGACGAGGTTTGTAAGCAGGGCGGATTCGAGGTCACGGTATCGATTGACGAGGAACTCGATGGCCCTCAGCTTAGCTGGAAGGAGCGCTTGGCACCCAAGCACCTCTTCAATCAGCTGCTCGATGCCGTGAGCGGCGCTATCACCCCGATCCTTCCGATCTTTTGTGTCGCCGGTATCTTCAAGATGCTCGTCATTCTGTTTGGGCCCGAAGGCGCCGGTTTTATGTCCGAAACGAGCGACCTGTATCGGATCCTTTCCCTGGTGGGCGATGCGGCGTACTATTACTTCCCGGTATTTGCTGCCTACAGTTCGGCTAAGAAGTTCAAAACGAGCCCTGTGCTGGCACTGCTCATCGCCGTTGTGATGATTTACCCCGACATGCTCGCTATTGTTGAGGACGGAAAGCCTTTCAGCGTCTTCGGCATCCCCATGCAGCTCGTCAACTACACCCAGGCTGTTCTTCCGGTCATCTTGATCACCTGGGCCCAGTCCTATGTTGAGCGCTTCTTTAAGAAGATCTCGCCTGATATGTTGCGCGTTCTGATCGTACCCGTGGGTACGGTGCTCGTGATGTTGCCGGTCGCGCTGTGCCTCTGCGGCCCTGCCGTCCAATTTGTCATGGGCCTTGTGGCCGATTTCATCATTTGGCTCGCCTCTGTTGCCGGTCCCGCTGCGACCGCGGTTATCGGCGCATTCTGGAATCTGATCATCGCCACCGGCATGCACGTGCCGATCTATACCGCCATATTGCCCGCCGCGCTCCAGAACGGTTACGACGCCATCTTATACCCCGGCGCCGCGGTTGTAGCCTACACCACGCTTGCCATCGCGCTCGCCTATGGCCTGCGCGCTAAGGACAAGGAGAATCGAGCCACGGGCTGGAACTTGTTCATCACCTATGCCTTCGGTCGCGTGAGTGAGCCCATCATCTACGGCATCCTGTTTCGCGACAAGAAAGCTCTTGCCTGGAACATGATTGGTGGTGCTGTCGGTGGTCTGCTGGTAAGCCTTCTTCATGCCAACGTCTATATCTTCACTGGCGTTGGTTTCCCATGGATGAACGTGCTCATGTTTGCTCAGGATATCATCCCCGGCACCATCGGGTGTCTTGCTGGCGGTGCCGTGACGTTTGCGTTGGCGATGGTTTTTGGATTTGAAGGACAGGAGAAGATGCCGTTGAAGTCCAAGAGCGGCGATTCTGAGGCTGTTGAATCCGTCGAGGCATAAGAGGCTACTGCACAAATATGCTCCCCAGCCGTTGCGCGGTCCGACCCCTTGGCCGCGCAACGGTACTGTGCTGTTGCGCGGCACTTGCCGAGTCCGTTGCGTTCGACAGCGTGGGCCGGGAATTTGATAGAAAGGACGACACCATAATGTTTAGAGAAGATTTTTTATGGGGCGGGGCTCTGGCTGCAAACCAGTGCGAGGGAGGATGGAACGAAGGCGGTCGCGGTTTAGCCAATTCCGACATGCTGCCGTTTGGCGATCAGCGCATGGACGTCATGCGGGGAGACCTTGATCCGCGTGCGTTGGCACCCGACAGCTTCTATCCCGCTCGCAAAGGCATTGATTTTTACCATAGGTACAAGCAGGATATTGAACTGTTTGCCCAGATGGGTTTTAAATGCCTGCGCTTATCGATCGCCTGGAGCCGCATTTTTCCCAAAGGAGACGAAGCCGAGCCCAATGAAGAAGGCCTTGCCTTTTACGAGGATGTTTTTAGGACGTGCCGCGCGCATGGCATTGAGCCTTTGGTGACGCTCAACCACTATGATGTCCCCATGCATCTCGTCGATGCGTATGGCGGATGGCGCGATCGCAGGTTGGTCGACCTGTTCGATCGATATTCGCGTACCGTGTTCGAGCGCTATCGGGGATTGGTCAATTATTGGCTGACCTTTAACGAGATCAACATCATGACGCAGGCGTGCTTTATGGCGGCGGGGATCATCTTCGAGCAAGGGGAGAATCGCTATGCAACGGTTCACACGGCCGTGCACCATGTATTGGTTGCGAGTGCCCGTGCGGTCGGGGCGTGTCATGAACTGTGCCCCGGGGCGAAGATCGGTTGCATGCTCAACGCAGGTGTCTTCTATCCGGCTACATGTGATCCGGACGATGTGCTGGCTGCGCAGGCTGAGAATCGCAGCCATTACATGTTTACCGACGTCCAGGTGCGTGGTGCGTACCCGAGCTATGTTCTCAAGGAATACGCCCGCCATGGTTTTGAGGTGCCCTATCGGGATGATGACCGCGAAGTACTGGCTGCAAACCTGGTCGATTTCGTCTCGTTTTCGTATTACTCGACGCGCGTCGCAAAAGCGCATGCGGAAGGTCAGTTCGATTCGAACCTTCTTCGCTCGGCGCCTAATCCGTATCTAAAACAGGAGCCTTGGGGGAGGTTTATCGACCCCAAAGGGCTGCGCGTCACCATGAATGAAATCTGGGATCGCTATCAAAAGCCGCTGTTCATCGTCGAAAACGGTTTGGGTGCTCCTGATGTGCCGGAAGATTCGGGTGAAATAGAAGACGACTATCGAGTTGAATACCTGCGGGCCCACATCGAGGCGATGAGGGAGACCGTCGAGCTCGACGGGGTGGAACTCATGGGATATACCTGTTGGGGCCCGATCGATTTGGTTTCGGTCGCCACAGGACAGATGCGTAAGCGCTACGGGTTTATCTATGTCGATCGAGACGATAGCGGTGCGGGCTCGTTTGAGAGACGTAAAAAGAAAAGCTTCGAATGGTACCGACGCGTAATATCAAGCAATGGCGAAGACCTTGCGTAATAACGTTAAGATGGACAAATGCGCCCGTTGGGGGAATAGTCGCGCCACTTTGCTTGACAACAGGCTAAACTAGCTAATAAACATTTACTCTTCTGTTTAGATTGAATTTGCGGTCGTTTAGTTGCCGAGCCACGGGGCGGTCAAGCCACGATGCTCGGCCGCGACCGATGCTAGGGGGAACGATGGCTAAAGCAAGCGTCCGCGAGATCAGCCGCATTACCGGCTTTTCGCCCGCAACCGTGTCCAACGCGCTCAACCGCAAGCGCAGCGTGAGCGAGGAGACCGCCAAGGTCATCCTGGAGTGTGCGCAGTCGCTCGGCTACCAGCAGTCGACGCAGCTCGAGAGCATCCAGTTTGTGCTTGCGCGCAAGACGGCCGCCATCCTGGACGAGAGCACCTTCCATCCCGCGGTCATCGAGGGCGTGGAGCGCCAGGCGCGTCGCCACGGCATGAGCACGAGCTTTGTCACGCTCGACTTTAGCGATCTTGACGCTGTGCGCCCGCAGGTCGAGGGCCTGATCGCCGATCCGTCCGCCGCTATCGTGCTGATGGGTACCGAGCTGGGCGAGGAGGACTACGCCCTGTTCGCCAACGCCGCCGCCCACCTGATCGTGCTCGACGGCTGGAGCGATCGTCAATACTTTGATGCCGTGGTCATTGCCAACACCGATTCGGTACTGCGCGCCGTGGACTACCTTATCGAGAAAGGTCACAAGCAAATCGGCTATCTGGCGGGCGACCTTCGCATCCGCAACTTTAAGGACCGCGAGCGCGGCTATCGCCAAGCGCTTGAGGATGCGGGCCTCGAGGCCAATCCGGCATGGCGTGTCACGCTGGGCACCACGCTCGAGGGCGCTTATCGCGATATGGGCGCGTGGCTCGACAGCGTCTCGCACGACGACCTGCCGACGGCTTTCTTTGCCGAAAACGACGTGCTCGCCGTGGGTGCCATGCGCGCGCTCAACGAGCACGGTATTCGCGTGCCCGAGGATGTCTCGATCATCGGCTTTGACGACCTGTCGTTGGGCGCCTTTTCCAACCCGCCGCTCACCACGGTGCACGTTCCCAAGCACGAGGTGGGCGAGATCGCGGTGCGCCGCCTGGTGGGCAACATCCGCAATCCCAAGAGCTATACCTGCAAGACGGCCGTATCGACCTATTTTGTCGAGCGCCAAAGCGTGCGCGAGATCTAGTCGGAACGGCGCCAGACCCCAGAGCGGAAAAGTCCTTCTAGATTACCTAGAATGATTTTTCTGGGACGGGGATTTAAAACTCATTGATCCCCGTCCCGGGTAGCTCATTTGGGACGGGGCTTTTTTGACTGGTATGATTGGTGCGACCATTCGAACCAGCTAAAAGAGCCCGTCCTAAATTGACTACCGAGAGGATCTGCCATGGAGCGCATTGCGAGCTTTTCCGTTGACCATCTGTTGCTTGAGCCCGGCGTGTATGTGAGCCGCATCGACCGCGATCCGGCGACCGGCGCCGCCGTCACCACCTTTGACCTGCGCCTGACCACGCCCAACAAGGAGCCGGTCATGAACACGGCCGAGTGCCACACTATCGAGCACCTAGGCGCGACGTTCCTTCGCAATCATGCCGAGTGGTCGAGCCGCATTGTCTACTTTGGCCCCATGGGCTGCCGCACGGGTTTTTACCTCGTCGTGTTTGGTGAGGTGACGAGCAAGGAGATTCTGCCGCTCGTGCGTGAGCTGTTCGAGTTCGTCGCCGGCTTTGAGGGCGATGTCCCCGGTGCCGCTCCTGAGGAGTGCGGTAACTACCTGGACCAGAACCTCCCCATGGCAAACTGGCTCGCGCGCCGCTACCTCGACCGCGACTTGGCCGATATCGACGAGAATCACCTGCACTATCAGCAGGCGTAAGGCTGCTTGCAGGAATAACGTTTGTGCCAGAAGCGCTCCCGCTCTTTGCGGAGCGCTTTTTTATGCCGAGCGCTCAAAACAGAACAAGATTGTTCTAGAATGTTCATACTGTCACACAAACGAACAGGAGCGAACATGCATATCTACTCTGTCTCTGATCCCGAGTTCAAGTCCTATGGCAACGTTTGGGATAACGTTCCGTCCGAGCTTACGTCGCCCGTGCTCGAGGCACTTGCCTCCACGCCCATCCCCGAGGGCAGCAAGTATGTGGCCTCCGCGCCCGAGCTCGAGGGTGTCATGGATGCCGATAAGCTGGGCTTTCTCATGTTTGGCGGTCGTCCCTTCCAGCTGGGCTGGTGCAACGGCCACAACACGCGTCTCAACTGCCTGGAGTACCACCGCGCGAGCGAGTTCAACCTGGGCGCCCGCGACTTTATCCTGCTCGTGGCGCATCGCTGGGAGATCGAGGACGGCAAGCTCGATACCGCGTGCGTCAAGGCGTTCCGCGTGCCGGCCGGCACGCTTGTTGAGGTTTTCAACACCACGCTTCACTACACGCCCTGCATGGTCGACGACGGCGGCTTCCAGGTGATGGTGGCGCTGCCCGCTGGCACCAATGGTCCGCGCCCCGAGGCTGCGGCCGACATGGCTACCGCCGG
>USTC01000028.1 GCA_900557505.1 uncultured Collinsella sp. | reverse complement strand
AGCATGTTCCTTCGCCAGTTTACGAGCCAGTGCTCGCAGTCGTACGACAAGATGATGGCAATGGGCTTCATGTACACCATTCAGAAGCCCCTGCGAAAGATCTATCCCAACGACGACGATTACTATGCGGCGCTCGATCGCCATACCGAGTTCTTTAACATCACGCCTCATGTGCTTCCGTTTGTAGCCGGCCTAACGGTTTCGATGGAAGAGCAGGCGGCTGCCGATAAGAACTTTGACACGTCCTCGATTAACGCCATGAAGGTCGGCCTCATGGGACCGCTTTCCGGCATCGGCGATTCGTTCTACTGGGGTACGTTCCGCGTGGTCGCCGCCGGCATTGGTATCGGCATCGCTTCGACGGGCAACCCGCTCGGCCCCATCGTGTACGCGCTTATCTACTCTGTGATTAACTTTGCAACGCGTATCGTCGCCGCCCATCTGGGATACGACCTGGGAACCAAGTTCCTGCAGCAGTCCGAAGAGAACAACCTTATGTCTCGCATGACGCATGCTGCCGGTGTCCTCGGAATGACCGTTATCGGCGCCATGATTGCGGCACAGGTCTCACTGTCCACTGCTTTGACCTTTGATGTGGGTGGTTCGGAGATTGTCCTGCAGGATCTGTTCGATTCGATCTTCCCCGGTCTGCTGCCCTTGCTGGCAACGTTCGCTTGCGTTGCTCTCTATAAAAAGGGTGTCAAGACCATTTGGATTATTATTGGCATCTTCGCGATCTGCATCATCGGAACAGGTTTGGGAGTGTTCGCGGCGGCGTAAAGTTGACTGCTATGCTCGCGCGTTGGATAACTAACTGTCCGTTTGAAAACGGGGTTCGGCGTAAGGCCGGCCCCGTTTTTTTGTTTGAGGGATTTTCCGACCGTCCAAAAATCCACGCCCATGCATCACTCACACATCTCTCATCTCTCATTCCTCACTAATACGAGAGATAACAGAAAGACGAGAGATAAATATGAGAGATAACTGATCAGCAAAGAGACAGGCAATCATGGTATTGTCTCAATACTGATTGTTTTACCAGCAAAAACATGTTTAAATGAAACAGATGGCAGACATCTTATCTTTCATCTCTCACTTATCTCTAATATGAGAGATAGCAGTAAGATGAGAGATAATTACGAGAGATAACTGAGAGACGAAGGAAATCTATTCGCGGCATTCTCCGCCGGGCCGAGCGAAAGGACATGCAGATGAACGAAAACGAGCTGACCGGTCTGCTCGAGTCTTTAAAGCGCATGGGCTCGGACGATCTTAACGTCGAGGTCAAGGAGAGCGCCACGACGCTTTCCCGCGACGTATGGGAAACGGTTAGCGCATTCGCGAATACCGCTGGCGGAATTATCGTGCTCGGCGTGAGCGAGCGCGCGGGCTTTGTCCCGGTTGAGAACTTTGAGACCGAGAAGGTGCTCAACCAATTCGTAGCGGGCATGGGTGATGCCGGCGGTCGCGGAAAACTGGCCAATCCGCCCAAATACACCATTGAGCGCGTGGAGCTCCAGGGCACCGTGGTTCTGGTCATCACGATTGAGGAGCTCGACCCGTCGAGCAAGCCTTGTTATGTCATAGAGCGGGGCGCTCAAGGCGGCAGCTACAAACGCATCGATGATAAAGATGTTCCGCTCTCGTCGACCGAGGTCCTGTCCTTGTCATCGTATGAACGGGCGAGCCCCAGTGATCGCGATGCGGTGCCCGGCGCGGTCGCAGGCAATCTTGACGAGGCCCTGGTCGACCGCACGATAGAGCGTGCTTTCTCGCTGACACCCCGGGCAATGCGCGGCGCGCCGGACAAGAAAACGAAGCTGGAGCGCCTGAATTTCCTCGACTCCCAGGGCAATGTTACTAAGGCCGGGCTCCTGGCTGCGGGTGTCTATCCTCAGCAGTTCTATCCTAAGCTCTTTATCGATGTGGCGGTCTATGCCGGAACGCAGAAGGGCGCGGCGGGGTCGTTGAGGTTCATGGACCGTACGATCTGCGAGGGAACGTTGGGCGAAATGATCTCGGATGCCGTCGCGGCAATCGCCAAGAATTTGCGGCGAACCTCGACGATCCAAGGCGTCTCGCGTGTCGACTCGCTGGAGATTCCCGAGGAAGTCCTGCGCGAGGCAATCGCCAACGCCGTAATCCACCGAGAATACGGAGATCGGTTCTGTGGACAATCGATTACCGTCGACGTCTTTGACGATCGTGTCGAGGTGACGAATCCTGGCGGCCTATACGGAGGAAAGACTCGCGAGAACCTGTTTGACGGCAGCTCCCGATGTCGCAATGCGACGCTTGTGAAGCTCATGTCGATTGTTCCACTGCCGGATGGCGCAGGTTCGCCGGCTGAGGGCAATGGCTCGGGCATCCCGATGATGATCGATGCCATGCGCGCGCAAGGTCTGGCCGAGCCATTGTTTTGCCCGGGTTTCGACCGGTTTAAGGTCGTACTTTACCGTTCAAAGATCGAGCCGGTCGATCATGGCGGGGGCTTAATTGTGACGGCACTCAAACATTACGGCGAGCTGGGGACGCGTGAGCTGGCAGAGCGCACGGGGCTCACAATTTCCCAGGTTAGGTCGCGCGTCAACGCGCTCATTGCTCAAGGCGAGCTTGAGCCCACGGCGCCGGCGACGAGCCGCAACCGCAAGTATCGACTGTTGGAGCGCGTGGAATAAATGCGTTAGCGGACGAGGCGACCCAATAATCGACCCTCGATTGGCGCCCACTAAGGTTAAGCGGTTGTTGCCCAGTTGACGGTGATGCTAAAGACTCGGCTTACGCCGGCATGGCCGCGAACCCGTCCATCAAGAACAGCCTAAGAACCAGCTTGATGACATATCCCGGTTTGACTTCAGCCGCGTCAAAGACATGGCGCTCGGCGAGCTCGCTGCAGTATGTATAGATGTCGCGGATAAGGTCCGCGCCCGAAAGCGTAAACATGTAGCCTGCGTCCGAAAGCGCATTGGGCGCGGCGGGCAACTTGGCCATGTGGCAGAACGTTTGCAGGTCGGGCGCCATAACATTCTGGTAGTCGAGGTGGCCGCTGGCATCCTGTGCGGCAAGCTCCAATTGGCGCACAAAATCCAGCGCCGCTGCCAGCACAAAGCTCGGCGTAGGCGCGTTGACGTCCTGAGTGGTCGCCACGAGCCTGCCCGCCGCCTGCGTGACAAGCCAAGCGACCTCGCGCTGGCAACGCACGGCCTTGCGCGTAACCGGCTTGATGGACGAAGAAGAAACGCTCCCCTTAGGCGGATTCGAAGCAGCCATAAGACCCTCCCATGAACAATCCGGCCCAACAGGCCCGGACGAAACACGTGCTACATCAGTATACAGGGGAGTGGGGTGGAAAAATGGAGTCGACAGCGTGACTGCCGGCTCCGGATTGCTTGCCTTAGAGGCCGTACACTTCGACCATAGCTTCGCCAATGCGATGGGGCACGCCGGTGACGAGCGCGTTGCCCATGCAGAAAGCTCGATGGCCGTCGGTCATACCAGTATCCGTCCAGCCCTTGGGGAATCCTTGGAGCTGATCGAGCTCGTCGGGAACGAGGCGGCGGAAACGGCCGTCGGGGCACTCGATAACATGCTTAAATCGGCTGGCGCCCGTGCCGCCTTCGCCCGTGAGGATGGTGCGGCTCGGTTTGTCGGTGGCATCCGGGAAACTCATGGCACCCTCGGAATACGTGTACGTAAAGCCCGTCTTTTTGTTGGTGCGTTCTTCGCGCTTGCTGCCCTTGAGGTAGCGCCAGTCGGGAAGCTTCTCGTCGGAGATGTAGAACTGCTCCGGAACATACTCCTCATTAACAAGTACATCGCCAAGCACACGGCGCTCGCCGTGATAATCCTCAACGAAGTCGCAGGTCAAAACATGGCAGCCCTGCATGACACCGGCATTCTTGAACTGAGATGTCTTTTGACCAACGCCAAAACGAGTCGAGTTCTCGTAAGGATCAGGCAGGACATCGAGCTCGGCCATTTCGTCAGGGTAGATGGCGGGGAAGGCCTTCGCCATGACACCGTTGTGCATGCGGTCAACGAGATCGACCTTGCCGGCGTTCTTCTCGCAGAAGATATAAACGCGCTTGCGGCGCTGGGGAAAACCATATTCCGCGGAGTTGACCACGCGCCATTCGACCGTGTAATCGAGGTCGGCAAGGCAGCTTAGGATGATGGCGAAGTCGCGACCGCGCTGAGACGCGGGCGACTTGAGCAGACGATCGACATTCTCAAAGAGACCGAAGCGCGGCTTCTTCATCTCGAGGAAGTGGTAGATGTCCCACCAAAGGACACCCTTCTTGCCCTCGATGCCATGTGCCTGGTTAAGCGGGCGAGCGACGGAGTAATCTTGGCAAGGGAAGCCGCCGACGACCATCTGGACGTCGGGGATTTCAACCTCTCCGGCTTCAGCCTGTTCCAGGACTTTATTGATATCTTCGTTGACTACGGAATCCTCGCCAAAGCGGTCCATATAGCAGCGTGCCGCGAACTGACGAGCCTTGGTTCCGGGTGGTTCCCACTGATTGGCCCAAATGGTGCGAAAGGGTCCGGCGGGCTTCATGTAGAAATCTGGATAACGAGGGTCAGCGTAGCCTTCGAGGCCCAAACGAAATCCGCCGACGCCAGCAAAAAGCTCGGCGATTTTGACCTCTGACATACTCACTCCCCCAAATCGCTGCAAATGCAAAGATCAAGGGTACAGAAATCGGGTTGCAAATGGAAGATCCCTTAGGGGATCTTCACGGTATAACCCGAATTTACAGTAGCATACGTGTTAGATCATGTCTTATTTCGAGAGGATTTGCCATGTCCAAGAAGCACCTCGATTTCAAGCGCATGCTTGACGATACTGATTTTTCTGACCCCTCAAGCATTGAGCGGTATGCTGCCAATCTCGACGGGATGACGTTTCGCGATATTCTCGAGCTTGGCATTGCGCCGGAGGGGGAGAGTGCGCCCAAGGACTTTGGGTCTAAGAAGTACAAGGGCGGTATGGGAACCCTGATCGAGGAGCGTTACTTTGGCTACAAAGCCAACAGCGACGATCGGCCGGACTTTCCCGAGGCGGGTGTGGAACTCAAGGCAACATGCTTCGACGTGCTCAAGGATGGTCGCAAGTCTGCCGGCGAGCGTCTTGTCTTGACGATGATTCCCTACGACCGTCCCGTTTCGCTCGACTACGACAGCTCGCATCTCAAGACCAAGCTCAGCAATATCCTGCTGATCTACTACGGCCGTGACCGCTCCATCGACAAATACGACCAGCGCATTGAGCGTGCAGTCATGGTTCGTCTGCCCGAAGAGGATATGAAGATCATTCGCGCCGACTACGAGAAGATCATTTCGTACATTCAGGATGGTCGCGCGGACGAGCTGTCGGAGGGCATGACCACCTACTTGGGCGCCTGCACAAAGGGCGCAACCGAAGCGACGATGTGGGTTGACCAGTATTACGAGTACTTCAACACCGATACGGGCGAGATCGAGCACCGTCGCGCGAAGCGTCGTGCCTTCTCACTCAAGCGCTCGTACATGGACTATGTGCTTCATACCTATGTTCTCGGTGCTCCGCGCATTGGCGAGAGTATCGTCCAGGCCGGCGACAAGTCCATTGATTTCGAAAGCTACGTTACTGCGCTTATCGAGCGCCACTATGGTGAAACCGATCGCCAGATTGCAGAGCAGTACGGCCTGGAATACACGGGAAACAAGGCGCAATGGACGACACTCGTTTATCGAATGCTCGGAATTAAAAGCAATGCTGCCGAGGAGTTCGTTAAGGCTGGGATTAACGTCCGCGTTTGTCGCGTTAATAAGAGGGGACACATCGAGCAGGCAATGTCTTTCCCTCCGTTTGAGTTTAAGCAGCTAATCAATGAGGATTGGGAAACGTCATCCTTCCGTGCGCGCCTTGAGACCAACCGTTTCTTCTTTGTCGTGTTCCGTGAGGACCACGAGGGGGAGTGGCGTCTTGACCGCTGCCTATTCTGGGCAATGCCGGCAAACGAAATCGAGGGCCCCGCAAAGGCCTGCTGGGATGAGACTCGCAAGGTAATTCGTGAGGGCGTTAAGCTCAGTCCGTATCGGGACGCGAGTGGAAAGCTCAAGGTGACCAACAATCTGCCCGGTATGGCGGACAACCCGATTGTCCACGTTCGCCCGCATACCTCAAAAGCTGCGTACAGATTCGCCGACGGAACCGAAATCGGCGACATTGCGAGGAACGCCTACGAGTTGCCCGATGGACGTTGGATGACCAGGCAATCGTTCTGGTTTAACAAAGGCTATCTAGAGCACATCCTGGGGTTGTAGCCTTCGAGTCGGCAATTCAACTACCTGTGCATACTCGATTTTCGAGGATATCTGGACTCGATTTTCGAGCCTTGCCCTACAGGTAGATTCCCTCGAACAGGGTCTTGTGGAACTCGGCGTGGTGGTCGCGTGCCCAGGTAAAGAGCGCCTGGTCAAAGTCGGTGCGCGTGGCCGGGACGCCAAAGACGCCGGCAACTTCGACGCGCACAAACTCCAGTGCCGGCAGCTTGTTGATGGCAGTGAGGGCAAACGGGGACGAGGGCTCCTCGAACAGATAGCGGCTGCCTTGCAGCGCGTCGCAACTGGTGCATGTGTTGCCGAGCGACGGGGCTTTGGAGGCTCGCGCGCCTACGGGCTTGTAGCCGCAGCGCTTATGAAGATAGTCGCGGATCTCGCCCGGCACGCAGCCAAGAGCGGGCACGATGGCGAGTGCGTTGGCGTTGGCCGTGTCGATGGCAATGTGCCCGGCTTCGTTGGGCGCGTGCGCGATGGCGATGCACTCGTCGCTATCGGTTCGATAGGGAATGCCGAAGGCCGCGACCGAGGTCTCTTTGTGACACTTCCAGCATTCGCGCTTGCCCAGTACTAGATATATATACGGCGCTGAGGGGTCGGATCGGTCAACACCGGGCAGCCACTCGGCAAAGGGCTCGGGGTTGACGCCGCTGGGTACATACCAGATTTTCTTGATCCGGTCCCATTTGGCGCCCAGCGCCTTGGCTTCTTCTTTGTGCGAAAAGGGAACATCGAGCTCGGTGCGCATGGCGGCTCCTTGGTGCTGCAGGTGCAAGTGGCTTAAGGATACCGCAGGGTGTGGACGTTGTGGCGTTTTGCCGAGAAGCTGCGGCTCGGATGGGTTCGAGACGCGTTGGTCTCGGCCTCGGTGGCTATTGGGCGGTTTTGATTGACTACGGAGTCAGCCGGGATAGGCACTTGGGTCGCTGACGCGGTTTTGTACATGGGCAGGGTGGTTGGAGCAGTTTGCGGCGCAGTTTTGTGCCTGGCTGTTGTTGATGTTGGGGTATTGAATTTGTTTGGCTACCATTCGTCAGGTGAATTGATGTTACGTTGCGATGACGGTTGGAGCTGCCAGCGGATTTGGCGACATAAAACAAAACAGCCCAGAGGACATAGCCTCTGAGCTGCGAACATTTGGTGGGCGTTAGAAGATTTGAACTTCTGACCTCTTCCGTGTCAGGGAAGCGCTCTCCCCCTGAGCTAAACGCCCGATCAAGGGTGCGCAAGCGCGCAAGGGATAATATAACGGAGCCTGAACTCGGTGGCAAGAACATTTTTAAAAATCGCTTACATTGTGGAATTCGGGGGCTTTGTCATATCCATTTCAAAAGAGCCTGCTGCCGCGATTTGGCTGTCGCATAATGCAAGGCCATTGCGGTATCGAGCTATGGAAAGACGCCTGCGGAATTGTCCTACCGATAAGCGGACAAGCCTCCAGCTGGTGACTTCGCCGTGGTAAGGTAAGCCGAATTGTTTCCAGGCTGTTTCGGGGGAGTGGAATGAGCAAAGAGCGTGTCGAGCAGGTCAAAGGCGCAGGGGCTTCGGTGCCGATGACCGATATATCGAACATTGATGTGCCCGAGGGCACCGACGAGCTCAGCCGCAACACCCGTCGCGCATGGCGCGACCGCTTGAACAGCGCTTCGACGCGCAAGATGATCACGGGCGTCTTGGCCACGCTGGTGGGCGGTTCGTTTTGGGGCTTCTCGGGCACCAGCGCGAGCTTTCTGTTCGATACCTACCACGTCGACACCTTGTGGCTTATGAGCGTGCGTCAGATTCTCGCCGGTCTACTCTTTATGGCCGTGGTTGTTACGCGCGACCGCGAGCGCCTGATTAAGCTCTGGACCACACCCGCCGATCGCAAGCAGCTGCTGCTCTTTACCGCCTTTGGCCTGCTGTTCAACCAGTTTTGCTATCTTTCGGCCGTGCGCCTGACGAACGCCGGAACCGCGACGGTGCTCCAGTGCCTGCAGCTCGTTATCATCATGGGCTACGCCTGCGTGACCGATCGCCGCATGCCGCGTACTCGCGAAGTCATCGGCATTGGCCTGGCTCTGGGTGGAACCTTTTTAATTGCCACCGGCGGCGACCCTACCAGCCTGAATATCTCGCCGCTTGGCCTGGCAGCAGGTCTTATGTGTGCGGTCAGCGCCGCGTGTATGGCGGTGATTCCCGCCAAGATCCTGCCCGAATACGGTAGCCCCATCGTCACGGGCTCGGCAATGCTCACGGCGGGCGTGATCTCATGTGTCTTCGTGCAGCCCTGGGCGCATATGCCGGCACTCGACGCTGCCGGCGTCGAGGCGCTCGCGGTGTTCGTGGTTATCGGCTCGTTTTTTGCTTACATGCTCTATATGCAGGGCGTTAAGGACATCGGCTCGGTGCGTGCGAGCCTCATCGGAACTGTGGAGCCGGTTTCGGCGACCATCACGAGCGCCGTTATGCTGGGCACGGTGTTTTTGCCGACCGACCTTATCGGCTTTGCCATGATCATCGTGATGATGTTCCTCACGGTGTAGCTAACGCCGCCGCCAAGGCAGAAAAGGTGTTGTGCCGCATTTTCGCCAATTGATGTCCGTGTCTGGAGTTTAGCTGTCGATGCTCAAAATGCCATAAACCTGTAACGTTATGGACTTTTTCATTGCGACTCAATTGCGAGGATTTCTTTATGGCTGGTAATCACTTTAAGGGCAGCGAT
>USTC01000027.1 GCA_900557505.1 uncultured Collinsella sp. | reverse complement strand
GTTCTCAAGGTGCACGCCTGCGCTGGTTCCCGGTTGCACCGGGCCGCGCGGCAAGGAGATATATTGTCAGACCGCGAAGCGATGTGGGACGTCAATTCCACTCTTCACAAGTCCTACACAACCTATGGCTTTCTATATAGGAACTAGAAAGTCGAGTGCAGCAAGATCGCACGTATCAGATGATGACCCTTCGGTTAAGAGATATATAGAGATCGGTCACCTGTAAGTGTTTATCTACCCGCGCTTTTTGCTATGTAAACCAGCGCTTTCGATAAAAAAGAGGGAGTGCCGCGCACAGTGCGACACTCCCCTAGCGATTCAACAGAATCTTTTAGGCCTCGAGAGCCTTCTTGGCAATGGCAGCCAGCTCGTTGAAGGACTCGATGTCCTCGTAAGCCATCTGAGCCAGAACCTTGCGGTCGAGCTCGATGCCGGCGACCTTCAGGCCGTGCATGAACTGAGAGTAAGAGATGTCGTTCAGGCGGGCAGCAGCGTTGATACGGGTGATCCAGAGAGAGCGGATCTCGCGCTTCTTGTTGCGGCGATCACGATACTGATACTGCAGGGAGTGCTGGACCTGCTCTTTAGCATGCTTGTAAGTACGCGAAGCGGCACCGTAGTAACCCTTCGCACGGTGCATAACGGTACGGCGCTTCTTCTTGGCGGCAACAGCGCGCTTAATACGTGCCATGTTCTATCAACTCCTAGACGGTAAAACGAAAAACGGGAACGCGAACTTAGGCGAGACGCGACTTGATGACCTTGCGGTCGGCAGCGGCGATCTCGGTCTCCTGACGGAAGCCACGCTTACGCTTGGTGGACTTCTTGCTCAGGATGTGGCTCTTGAAAGCCTTGGCGCGCATAAGCTTGCCGGTACCAGTCTTGCGGAAACGCTTCTTGGTGCCGCTGTGGGACTTCATCTTAGGCATGAAATACTCCTTAATCGGTTACAGAACACTAGTTACTTGGTATCGCTTGCCGCTTTATCCTCATCGAAGGCGCCCTTAATCGGGGCGAGCAGCATAAGCATGTTACGGCCTTCCATCTTAGGCTTGGACTCGACCGTAGCGTAAGGCTTGAGATCCTCGGCGAGACGCTCGAGAACGTTAAGACCCTGCTCCGGGTGAGCCATCTCACGGCCGCGGAACATGATGGTGATCTTAACGCGTGCGCCCTTCTTGAGGAAACGCAGAACGTGGCCCTTCTTGGTCTCGTAGTCGCCAACGTCGATCTTGGGTCGGAACTTCATTTCCTTGACCTCGACCTTGGACTGGTTCTTACGAGCGGCCTTAGCCTTCATGGCCTGCTGGTACTTGAACTTACCGTAGTCCATGACCTTGCAGACCGGCGGCTCCGCGTTGGGAGCGATCTCGACCAGGTCGAGACCCTGATCGTCAGCAACGCGCTGGGCATCGCGGATGGCGAACAGGCCGAGCTGAGAGCCATCGACGCCAATCAAACGGCACGAAGATGCGGTGATCTCGTCGTTGATGCGGGTGTCATCAGACTTAGCTATTTTCCCTACCTCCATTCATAAAAAAATAACCCGGCGCTTTTCAGCAACCAGGTCGTACACATAGACATCCTCGGTATGAGGAAGGGAATCTAGGTTGTATGACCAGTCAGCTGCTCATTGGCGCCAAAAGGTGGGAACCCTCGGGTTCCTCTTTAGGGCATTGCGGGAACAACGCCTTGTGGATAATAACACGTACAGCGCGTTATCACATTACGTACACGAAAAAGGGGCCTTAACCCCCTTGAAGCGCAGGTGCATGTATGGTGCCCGAGGCGAGACTCGAAGGGCCTTCGCTTCGCGAAGCCCCGGGCTTCGGGCGCACGGCGCCCTCGCCACGCTCCGCTACAAACAGGCCACATGCCTGTTTGCTTAACGATCCGCGCGCTCACGCGAGTTCGGCACGAAAAAGGGGGCCTTGACCCCCTTGAACGCTCTTTTGCATGTATGGTGCCCGAGGCGAGACTCGAACTCGCACGTTGTTGCCAACGGTGGATTTTGAGTCCACTGCGTCTGCCAATTCCGCCACTCGGGCACGTAATGCGTGAGTTAGTTTATCACAGCTTTCTGTTGATTAGTCCGAAAATGGAACTTCGAGCATTTCGATAAGCTCAACCTTGCGCAACATCTCCCGCTTACGACATCCACGTCCGTCAACCGAGGCCTCGCCCATCTGGTTGTCATAGGGATCCTCGCGCATGCCATCGAAAGCAGGCACAAATTCAGCCTGGAATCGATTGTTGGCCACCATACGCCACGGGTCGAGATTGCCAAAGTAGTGACGACGGCGCCACTCCTCCCCCATCCTGCGTGCCGAGGAACCAAACGATACGTCGGCGTTAAGCCAACCGGTCTGGGGTGTGTAGAACTCGGCCCAGTCGTGCGGTCCCACCGAGTCGGGCGCAACATACAGGCCGCTCTGCCAACGGGCAGGAACGCCCGCGATGCGGCACATGGTGATAAACGTGAGCGCCATAACGCCGCAATCGCCGCGGAGCGAATGCGCACAGTCGTCGGCAATAGATCCCAAAAGCAGGTACGGTGGCTGATAGCGATAGTCGATATGCTGCGTCAGATAATCATAGATAGCACGCGCGCGATCGAGCGGATCCTCGAGCCCGTCAATAACACGCTCCGTCAACTGTCGCAGGTACGGCGTAAACGCAATGTGCGGACGGTCCTCGGAAGTGTCCTCGGGCAGCGGCGTGTCCATGCACGCATGCGATGGGAGCGCGCCACCATAGATATCGCAATAGGCGGCATCGATGTGATAGCGATAGGTCACCGAGAATGAATGTTCAGTCGAAGATGTCCAAGAGGCAGTGCGAGCCGAAACGTTCTCAGAGGAAACGGTGCCCTCCGACGTCATATCGAGAACCTCGATATGAGACTGTTGACGACAGGCGGCGGCAACGGGTAGCCACGCGCGAACAGCTTCTCCCTTCAGAGCCCCGGGGACAGACACGGACGCCTTAAGCGTGATGGCACGAGCCAACCCGTTTTGCGACTCCATCTCCCTGAGCATCTGGTTACGTAGCGCGATGCCGTCCGTAGAATCGGGACGCAGGCCCGGAACCTCCTTAGGGTACACGCGAAGCGAATCGAGGAAGTTGTCGAGTACGAACAGCTCGCCATCGATAAAGCGCCAGTCAATACGCTTGCGATTAATCAGGTCATCAAACTGCTCTTCGGTAAACTCTGGCCACTCCTCGCGAATCATCGCAATAGCCTGATCGCGCGACACCGAAAAATGAAGCGGCGTCTCGAGCATGCGATACCGCTCGGCACGAACACAAGCAGCCAGCGAAGGCTCGGGGTTCTGCTCCAAAAGGCGATCGCAAGCAGCAACAGCCTGCGTCAAATACCCGGCATCCTTAAGACGAAGAATCTCAGGCGGCAGACCAATATCGAGATGACGAAAGTCATCACAGCAAACATCAACAGAGCAACCAACAGGACCCTCGTCAATAACCTTCCCATCCGAAGGCAGCACATCAATAACAGCCATACCAAAACTCCAAGTCACCAGAACGCTTGAAACCCATTGTAGCGAGATAAAAAGAAAGCCCCAACAAAGGAACCCTCAACACCGATAAACGGTACCCATAAAAATGAATTCAGCCCAGTAACCCTGTAGCGAGTAAACGAAGGAGGCCCCGTTTCCCCGGAGCTGATTCCGTCGCGCGACTTCTGGCGAAGCCAGTAGCCACCTTAATTCAGACTTGTAACCCTGCGGCGTTAAACGAAGGAAGCCCCGTCCCCCGGAACTGTTCCCTTGGCGCGACTTCTGGCGAAGCCAGGTGAGCGCAAAGGAAACAGTGTAGGGGGACGGGGCTTCCGACGGGAAGTTTAGCGACGCTTACGCCTTGTTGACGGAGCCAAACTCCTCCATGAGCTCCTTGGTGCGGGCAACGATGTTGTCGCGACCAGGCTTGAGGAGCTTGCGGGGGTCAAAGCCCTTGCCCTGCTGATCCTTGCCAGCCTCGATGTACTCGCGGACGCCCTTGGCGAAGACGAGCTGCAGGTCGGTGTTGACATTGATCTTGGAGATGCCCAGGGAGATGGCCTTCTTGATCTGATCCTCGGGGATGCCGGTGCCACCGTGCAGGACGAGGGGCAGGTCGCCGGTCTGAGCCTTGATCTCGCCCAGGCGCTCGAAGGAAAGGCCAGCCCAGTCGGCAGGGTACACGCCGTGGATGTTGCCGATGCCGCAGGCGAGGAAGTCGACGCCCAGGTCAGCAATCTGCTTGCACTCAGCGGGGTCAGCGAGCTCGCCGTTGGAGGTCACGCCGTCCTCGGTGCCGCCGATGCCGCCGACCTCGGCCTCGATGGACATGCCCTTGGAGTGGGCAAGCTCAACGAGCTCCTTGGTGCGGTCGAGGTTAAGCTGGAAGGTCTCCTCGTGAGAGCCGTCATACATGATGGACGTGAAGCCGGCCTCGATGCACTTGAAGCAGTCCTCGTAAGAACCGTGATCGAGGTGAAGGGCGACGGGAATGGTAACCCCCGTGGCCTCGACGGCAGCCTTGACCATGTCGGCGCAGACCTTGAAACCGCCCATCCACTTAGCGGCACCAGCGGTGCACTGAAGGATCAGCGGAGACTTGGCCTCCTCGGCGGCCTGGAGAATAGCCAGGGTCCACTCGAGGTTGTTGGTGTTGAAGGCACCGAGAGCGTACTTGCCGGCCTCGGCCTTCTTGAGCATGTCTGCTGCGTTGACGAGCATAAAAGAAACCTCCTGTAAGGTTGCTCCGATAACGCCTGTGATTTTACCACGGCGCACCCGAGCATAAACGTTCGTTTGTTCACGAATATCGTCCAAACAGACTTTTTTGACCGTTTGCCCTACGAAATTGACCCGTTGGGGAAAAATAGCTTGACGTTTGGACGCTTCTCGTGCTTTAGAAGCTGACTATAAAGCTACACCTGCATGAAAGGGTTCTGCATGAGCTCGCGTGCCATGGTGGTCGAATCGCCATGGCCGGTTAGGCAAACGGTATCGGGCGGAAGAAGCCGGGCGAGCTTGGAGAGCGAGCGCAGAATCGCCGCCTCATCGCCACCGGCAAGATCGGTGCGGCCGTGGCTGCCCGGGAACAGGGTGTCGCCAACAAAGGCGATGCTTCCCTGCTCGGTGGCGGCGAACAAGACGATCCCGCCCGGCGTATGCCCTGGTGTCTCGATCACCTGCAGGCAGATATCGCCCACCTCGATAGCATCGCCCTCGGCGAGCAGGCACGTCGGCTCCCCGGGGTCGGGCGTCTCAATGCCCCACATAGCTCGCTGTTCCTTGATGTTCGTATGCGGCACCGCCGCATCCTTAGCACACAGCTCATACCGGCAGCCCTCGCCAACGGTGGTTCGCACGCCGGCAACACCACCAACATGATCGGCATGGCCATGAGTGCATACGGCGCCAAGCACGCGTACACCGGCATGCTCGGCTCGAATATGCTCCACCAAACGCTCGCCTTCCCATGCGGGGTCGATAATCACGCACTCATTGCCCGAAATAAGAGCATAGCTATTGGTCTGAATGGGACCGTTTACGAGCGTCTCGATCTCGACCGACCCCTTGGGAGTTACATCCAAGGACATAGCACTCATGTCCCTCTCCTCTCTATAGAACTCGAGGCATCAAACGATGCCTCGAGTGTAGCGAATATTGATAATGTGGCGCGTTCGTCGCGACTAAACGCGGCGCTTAAGCTGGGCTCCACCCTCGCCGGGCATCAGGCGGCGTGCGTCGTAGACCGAGTCAACGCTGCTGATAGAGGCCAGCAGCGGATCCAGACCACTCGCGTCCGAGATCTCGACCATAAAGCGCAGGGTTGCAATGCCCTCGCGGTTGGTCGACGTGGCGGCAGAAAGGATATTGCCGCCCGCATCGCCAATGGCAATAGTGACATCCTTGAGCAGGCCCATGCGGTCCAGGCACTCGACCACGATCTCGACCTGGAAGAGGGTGTCGGCAGCGCCGTCCCACTCCACTTCAATCATGCGCTCGGGATGCTCCATAAGACCCTTGACGTTGGGGCAGTTGGCGCGATGCACCGAAACGCCACGACCGCGCGTGATGAAGCCGACGATATCGTCGCCCGTCACCGGATTGCAGCAATGTGCCAGACGGACCAGCAGGCCGCTGTTGCTCTCGCCCTTGACGATAATGCCGTTACTGGCGCTCTTGCCGCGCTTTTGCGGCTTTCGGTTGGAGCCTCGGGCCGGCTGTTTCACGACCTCGGCGATAGCCTCGGCCTTGGTGAGCTGTTCCTCGGGCTTGGGGTCCAAGATTTGCTCGACCTTGTTACCCACAGCGCGCGGGGCAACCTTGCCGGCGCCCACGGCGGCAAACAGGTCCTCGAGCTGCTTGAAGTTCAGCTGCTCCGCCACGGCGTTGAGCGCACGCGTGGATCGCGGCGTAGAGATGCCATACCCGCGCTTGCGCAAGTCCTTGGCCAGTATATCGCGGCCGGCAGCAGCGTCGTCGTCCTTGGTCGCAGCGGCAAAATAGCGGCGGATCTTTGACTTGGCGGAAGGTGTCTTAACGATCTTGAGCCAATCACGAGACGGCTTGGAACTCTTGTTGGTCAGGATTTCAACGCGGTCGCCCGTCTTGATCTCGTGCGTGAGCGGGGCCACCGCACCGTTGATCTTAGCGCCGACGCAGTGGTTGCCCACCTCGGTGTGAACGGCGTAGGCAAAGTCGAGCGGCGTGGAACCGGCACGAAGCGCCATGACCTCACCCTTGGGCGTAAAGACGAAGATCTCTTGATCGAAGAGGTCGACCTTCAGCGAATGCAGGTATTCCTTGGCGTCGGTGATCTCATCAGACGCAGCCCAATCGAGCGAATGTTTGAGCCAGTTAATCTGGTCGTCCAGCCGCTGGGCATCATTGGTCTTAGACGCAGACGATCCGCCCGACTTCTTATAGAGCCAGTGGGCGGCAATGCCGTACTCGGCCTGCTCATGCATCTCATAGGTTCGAATCTGAATCTCGAGCGGGCGGGCCGTGGGACCGATAACCGTCGTATGGAGCGACTGGTAGTTATTGACCTTGGGCATGGCGATATAGTCTTTAAAGCGACCGGGCATGGGGTGCCACAGCGTA
Source organism: uncultured Collinsella sp. (assembly GCA_900557505.1). GTDB lineage: Bacteria > Actinomycetota > Coriobacteriia > Coriobacteriales > Coriobacteriaceae > Collinsella. Next base: position 2,100 of record USTC01000027.1, on the reverse strand, counting down.
TGCACCGCGCCGAGCGTGGAGTAGCAATCGCGCACCGAATGCGTGATGACGCGCAGCGCCACCAGGTCGTAGATCTCGGAGAACTCCTTGCCCTTACGCTTCATCTTTTGGTAGATGGACCAATAGTGCTTGGAGCGGCCATTAATCTGGAAGCCCTCCAGGCCAATGCGGTTGAGCTCGTCGGTGAGCGTCTTGATGGTCTCGGCCAGATAGCGCTCGCGAACCTCGCGCGACTCAGCCACCATGCGCGCGATGCGCTGGTAGGCATCGGGCTCAAGGTAGAAGAAGGACAGGTCCTCGAGCTCCCACTTAATAGAGCTCATGCCCAGACGGTCGGCCAGGGGCGCATACACGTCCATGGTCTCGCGGGCCTTAAACAGGCGACGGTCCTCGCGAAGGGCCGCCAGCGTACGCATGTTATGCAGGCGGTCGGCAAGCTTAACGATAATGACGCGGATGTCCTTGGACATGGCGAGGAACATCTTGCGCAGCGTAAGCGCCTGCTTCTCGTCCATGCTATCGACTTCGATGTTGGTGAGCTTGGTCACGCCATCGACGAGCTCGGCCACCGTATCGCCAAACAGGCCGGAAACATCGGCAAGTGAGGTCTCGGTATCCTCGACGGTATCGTGCAGCAGCGCGGCGCACACCACATCGCAGTCCATCTTGAGGTCGGCCAAAATGATGGCCACCTCGACGGGATGGTTGATGTACATCTCACCCGAGCGCCGCTTTTGGTTGCAGTGCTTCTCGGCAGCAAAGCAATAGGCCTGCTCCACCTTAGAGAAGTCGTCCTCATTCATATATTTGAGGCACAGGCGCTCCAGCTTGTCGTAGCTGTCCGCCATAATCTCGGGCGGCAGCTCATCGGCATGCTTATAGTGCTCCATCTCCGAGAACGGCTGGAGGGTGGAATCATGGGCGGTACGGGCTGCGGCATCCATCGAGGTCCCCTTCCCCTAGGCCCGCGGTACGATCGGGCGGTTAACTTTGGCTAGCATATCAGAAGCGCACGAATCGAGCGCCCAGCTCCGGAAAGCCGAGAACTCCATGCGCGAGCGCAGACCCTCCAAATAGCGGATTGACCTGCTCAATTGCACACGGCCGGGGTTTTCTGCCATCGCGATGCGACGGGTGTCGTCAAACCCCGAAACGCGACAGAAACCAAGCTCTTCGAAGATTCCCAGACCGCTTGCCACCGAGCGCTCGTCGACCGGCGTGCGCGCGTCGATGGCAAGACACATCTGCGCGATGTCGATATCGCTCGCACTAAACGAGTCGTCTCCGGTCTTGCCGCGGTTGGAGCGCCACATAGTCTGCAGCGCTCGATAGAGCGTGACGAGCTCGTCGCGCTCGGGCGCGCAGCAGTCGAGCAGGCGCTCGTTAATGCGAGCGTCACGCGACGAATAGAGCAGGTGAATCACGGCGGGCTGTCCATCGCGGCCGGCACGGCCACTCATCTGGTTAAACTCAATCGCGCCAAACGGCATGTGGTAGAGCACGACATGGCGGATATCGGGCAGGTTCACGCCCTCACCAAAGGCAGAGGTCGAAACGATGCAACTGAGGCTGCCGTCACGAAACGCTTCCTCGACACGGCGACGATCGGAGCGCGCAAGCCCCGCGTTATAGAACGCGATGCGGGTCGCGCAATCGGGTACCCGCTTGCGCAGCGTCTTAGCAAGCGCCACGGACTGGTCGCGCGAGTTGACGTAGATGACGGTCTTCTCCCCCGTTGCCACGATTGACACCAGGCGGTTCTCGCGGCTCGCAAGATCTCGGTCATCCTCGAGCTGCAAGTTCTCGCGCACCGTCTCGTCGACCACCGTGCGGGTAATCGGTAGCACGCGGGCGAGCTCGGCCACAACCGGAGCCGTCGCGGTGGCCGTCGCAGCCATAACGACCGGGTCGCCCAGGGCCTTGAGGATATCGGGCATGTCGAGATAGGCGCTGCGGTCGCCGCCCTTGGCAAGACCGGCATGATGCGCCTCATCGATAACGACAAAACCGATGCGGCCCGAACGCGCAAAGCGGTCGCGGTGAATGGACAGGAACTCGGGCGTCGTGAGCACGATGCCGGTGCGGCCCGAAGCCAAGCCG
>USTC01000026.1 GCA_900557505.1 uncultured Collinsella sp. | reverse complement strand
GCCATTGACGTCAACCTGCTCGAGAGTCTGTTGGGCGTGCCCGTTGTCCCCATTAGCGCTGCCCGCAACGAGGGTATTGGCGAGCTGGTGGACCATGCCCTGCACGTGGCGCGGTTCCGCGAGCGCCCCGGTCGCCTGGACTTCTGCGCACCCGATGGCCCAGACGGCGGTGCACTGCACCGCTGCATCCACGGCATCGCCAACCTTATCGAGGACCATGCCGCGACGGCGCACATTCCCGTGCGTTTTGCGGCGACCAAGCTGGTTGAGGGCGACGAGCTGGTGACCGAGGCGCTTCATCTGGACCGTAACGAACTTGACGCCATCGAGCACATCATTACCCAGATGGAGGGCGAGGCCGGCACCGACCGCCTGTCCGCGCTGGCCGATATGCGCTTTAGCTTTATCGGCGACGTGTGCGGGCGCTGCGTCGTTAAGCCGCACGAGAGCCGCGAGCACGTGCGCTCCGTCAAGATCGACCGCATCCTGACGGGTCGCTACACGGCCATCCCGGCGTTCCTGGTGATTATGGGCCTCGTTTTTTGGCTGACGTTTGGCGTGATCGGCGCGGCGTTGCAGGGACTCATGGAGGACGGCATCGCTGCCGTCATCGCCTCGGCCGATGCGGGCCTCAAGGCGTTCGGCACCAACGACGTGGTGCGCTCGCTGGCTGTCGACGGTGTGCTTACGGGCGTGGGCAGTGTACTGACCTTCCTGCCGATCATCGTCGTGCTCTTTTTGTTTCTCTCCATTCTGGAGGACTCGGGCTACATGGCGCGCGTCGCCTTTGTCATGGACAAAGTCCTGCGTCGCTTTGGCCTGTCGGGCCGCAGCTTCGTGCCTATGCTCGTCGGTTTTGGCTGCACCGTGCCGGCTATCATGTCGACCCGTACGCTCCCATCCGAGCACGACCGCAAGATGACGGTTATGCTCACGCCGTTCATGAGCTGTTCGGCCAAGTTGCCGGTCTACGGTCTGCTGTGCGGGGCGTTTTTCCCGCAGGCGACAGTTCCCGCCATGGTCTCGCTCTATCTGATTGGCATTGCGGTCGGTTGCATCGCGGCTTTGGTGCTCAACCGTACGGCATTTAAGGGCGACCCGGTGCCGTTTATCATGGAGCTCCCCAATTACCGCCTGCCGAGCGTCAAGACGACGGTGATGCTGGCATGGGATAAGGCCAAAGACTTTATTACCAAGGCCTTTACCATTATCTTTGCCGCTACCGTGGTCATCTGGTTCCTTCAGACGTTCGACATTCGCTTTAATGTGGTCGCCGATCAGTCGCAAAGCCTGCTTGCGGGCCTCGGCAGCATCATCGCGCCGGCGCTGGCGCCGCTTGGGTTTGGCGACTGGCGTGCGTCCACGGCGCTCGTCACCGGACTTATCGCCAAGGAGAGCGTCATATCGACGCTCACGGTGCTTTTGGGCGCGACCTCGCCCGCGGCACTGTCGACCATGTTTTCGCCGTTTACTGCCTATGTGTTTCTGGTCTTTACGCTGCTGTATCCGCCCTGCGTGGCTGCCATCGGCGCCGTCAAGAGCGAGCTGGGCGCGCGCTACGCCGTTGCCGTGTTCGCGTTTCAGGTGGCAGTCGCCTGGATCGTGGCGTTTGTCGTGCATTCGGCGGGCATATTGCTGGGGTTGGCTTAGTTATGTATTGACGGCGCAACCTCTGTGTATCGAATTGTTTTCGGCCCTGCATCTGTTGCTGACGGATGCGGGGCCGTTGCTATATAATCGCCTCCACTCAAAATGATTGGAGACGTTATATATGAGTCAGGCAAGGCAAGACGGCATCACGCTCAGGCAGTGGCTCCCGCTCGTCGGGCTCACCTGCTGTGCGTTCGTGTTCAACACGTCGGAGTTTATGCCCATCGGCCTTTTGACTGATATCGCCGCGTCGTTCTCGCTCACCGAGGCCCAGGCGGGCATCATGATCTCGGTCTATGCCTGGGGCGTCATGCTGCTGTCGTTGCCGCTCATGGTGTTCGCTTCGCGTTTCGAGTTCAAGCGGATGCTGCTGGGCGTGCTCGCCGTGTTCTCGCTCGGCCAGTTTCTGTCCGCTGTGGCGCCGACTTATCCCATCCTGGTCTGCGCGCGCCTGGTGGTCGCTTGCGCACATGCCGTGTTCTGGTCGGTCGCCTCGATTATGGCGTCGCGCCTGGTTGACACACGCCACGGGGCGCTCGCCATCAGCATGATCGCCACGGGCTCTTCCATCGCACAGATCTTCGGCCTGCCGCTCGGCCGCGCCATTGGCCTGGCCGTGGGCTGGCGTATGACGTTTGCCGTGGTCGGAGCACTGTCTGCTGTCGCGGTCGTCTACCAGGCGACCGTGTTTCCAACCATGCCGGCGGGCGAGCGCTTTACCGTCAAGCAACTGCCCGAGCTGCTCAAGAACCCGTTACTGATCGCGCTCTATGCGGTCACGGTGTTCATGGCAACTGGCTATTACACGGGCTATAGCTATATCGAGCCTTTCCTGGCTCAGGTCGCGCATGTCGACGCAAGCGCCATCACTATGACGCTGACGGCGTTCGGCTGCTCTGGTCTGCTCGGAAGCTGGCTATTCGGCCGACTGTTCGATGGGCACCGCTTCCCGTTCCTCGCGATTACGCTCTCCGGCGTGCCGGTGGCTCTGCTGCTCATGGGTCCGGCCGCATCGTCGCTCGTGGCAGTGCTTGCCGTCTGCGCGCTGTGGGGCTGCTGCGCCACGGCCTTTAACGTGGCGTTCCAAGCCGAGCTCATCAAGCACACGCCGGCAGATTCGTCGGCCGTCGCCATGTCGATCTTCTCGGGCCTGTTCAATCTGGGCATTGGCACGGGTACCGCGATCGGCGGGGCCCCGGTATCGCCTGGATCGGCTACGCGGGCGGTGCGATTGCTGCCGTGGGCGTCATCCTCGCTATCACGGTGATGTTCCCGGCCATTCGCCGCGCAAAGCCTGTCGCCTGATCACGTTTCCTCATCAGTTGCGGTGGAATAGTTCCTGTTTAAGGCCTCTGAAGGCCCAAGCAGGAACTATTCCACCGCAACTTATTTTGGGGAAGAGGATACAAGCCGGGCATACAATGGATGTCGTTGTGTTGCGCTTACCGGGAGGTTGCTATGTGGGCATACGAGACGACGTTCTATCAGATCTATCCGCTGGGCTTTTGCGGAGCTCCGCGCGAAAACGCCGCGCCCGTTGCTGAGGATGAACTCTCCCAAGCTGCCGGCGCCGCACCCAACCCCGATGCTCCCATTATGAAAATCGCCCAATGGGCCGACTACCTGCAGGGACTCGGTATTGGCGCCGTGCTGATCAATCCTCCACTCGAGTCTGATAGCCACGGTTACGACACGCGCAGCCTGCGCCATATCGACCGTCGCCTGGGTGGGGATGCCGATTTTGCCGCCGTGTGCGAGACGCTGCACGCCCATGGCATCCGCGTGGTGCTCGATGCCGTCTTCAACCACGTCGGTCGCGGCTTTTGGGCCTTCCGCGATGTGCAGGAGCGCAAGTGGGACTCGCCGTACAAGGATTGGTTCCACATCAGCTTTGACGGTGACTCGTGCTACGGCGACGGCTTTTGGTACGAGGGCTGGGAGGGCCATTTTGAGCTTGTGAAGCTCAACCTGCAAAATCCCGCCGTGGTCGATTACCTGCTTGAGTCCGTGCGTCGCTGGGCCGAGGTCTTTGGCGTCGACGGCCTGCGCTTGGACGTTGCCTATATGCTCGACCGCGACTTCATGCGCCGCCTGCACGCCTTTACCCGTGAGCTCAAGCCCGACTTTGTGCTGATTGGTGAGACGCTCCACGGCGACTACAACCAGATCGTCAACGACGAGATGCTCGACTCCTGCACCAACTACGAGTGCTACAAGGGCCTGTACTCCAGCTTTAACTCGGTCAACATGTTCGAGATCGCTCATTCGTTGCACCGTCAGTTTGGCGGTGACCCGTGGTGCATCTACCGCGGCAAGCACCTGCTGTCGTTTGTCGATAACCACGATGTGCCGCGCCTGGCGAGCATCCTTACCGACAAGTCATGCCTGCGTCCCGCCTATGGCATGCTCTTTGGCATGCCGGGCATCCCGTGCGTCTACTATGGCAGCGAGTGGGGAATTGCTGGCGAAAAGGGCGGCCCCGATGGCGACTGGGCGCTGCGCCCTGCGCTCGATGAGCCTGCGCCCAACGAGCTGACGGCTTTCATCAAGCAGCTTGCGTACCTGCGCTCGGCAAACGACGCAGCGGCCCGTGCCCTCAACTACGGTGCCTATCGCAACGTGGTGATCCAGAACAAGCAGCTGCTGTTCGAGCGCGCCTGCGATGACGCGACGGTGCTCGTGGCGGTCAATGCCGTGAACGAGCCCTATACCTTTGGAGCCGGCGAACTCAACGGCTCCTTCGTCGACCTGCTTGCCGACGGTGCGCCCGCGGTCGGGCTGACGGGTACCCTTGAGCTTGCACCCTACGAGGTGCGCTATCTGCTGAGGGCCTAATTCATGACTGCGCCGGACGAGGGCTATCAACATATTGAGCATGGGTTTGAGCCCGTGTTTGACGAGCGCTCGCGCGTTTTGGTGCTGGGGTCGTTTCCCTCGGTGCTCTCGCGTGCCAATGCCTTCTACTATGGCAATCCGCAGAACCGCTTTTGGCGCGTGATGGCCGCGTGCCTTGGTGCGCCCGTGCCGCCCAACGAGGGAGACTCTTTGGCGAGCGGCGAGCCCGCGACGCTTGACGCCTCGATTGCCACCAAGCGGGCTATGCTGCTGAACGGCGGCGTGGCCCTGTGGGACGTGATCGAGAGCTGCGACATTAAGGGTTCGAGTGATGCGAGCATTCGTAACGTTGTGCCGGCACATATCGAGTGCATTACCGACGTGGCTCCCATTGAGCAGGTGATATGCAACGGTGGTACAGCTGGTCGGCTCTACAAGCGCTACCTAAAAGAACGCACGGGGCTGTCGGCCATCGTTCTGCCGTCGACAAGTCCCGCCAATGCGGCATGGCGCTTGGAGCGGCTTGTTGGGCGCTGGCGCGATGTCGTTGATTGGGGCGCTCTGTAATTTAGATATCTGATTGGGCGCGGGTGCCGAGGCGTTTGATGATGGCACGCCAGATTGGTGCGGGCACGGCGGGCCTGGCGCGCACCATGCCGTCGGCATCGACGCTTTCGGCATTGCCACCGCCAAGCAGCTGCGCATGTTCAATGGAGCAGCCCATGCGCACAGCGCCCACAAGCTTATCCATCGCTTCCGAAAATGGCCGACGCAAGAGGCCCATACGCGGGGAGTGGCGAAGTGCTGCGATGCCGCTGCCGGCACAGATGACAACGCCGTCGCACCATGGCAGGTCACGTAGAAGACATGCCCGATACAGGCGGGCCAGAACTTCGTCCGCCTGCTTGTTGTTTTTGGACGCGGCCTGGACGACGACATAGATGCGTGTCTCTGTATTTCCAAGGCGATCGAGTATCTGCTCGACAGCGATCATAGCCTCATCGTCAAATGCATCATCAACAGCGAGCACCATGCCATCGACTGCACCGGCATCATCCGCCTTCAAGTCAACCGGGTGGGGAAGTACGGTGTCGGAAAGCCGGGCATAGGCCGCGATGGCATCTTGCAGGTCCCAGAGCAAAAACTCAAGATCGGAGCTATTGGGAATGCTGATATACGCAATGGTTTGCAGCGTTTTTGGTACATCGCCGCGTACGGTCGTCTCCATGCCGCCTCCTTTCCGGTTGGTTTCCGTTTAGGTTACACCGTCTGGCGGCGCCTAGCCGCGCTATCCTAGTGCAACCCTTACGAAAGGAACGCCATGCGCCTGCCCATGAATACTTCGCTTGCCACGCTCAAGCCCTCCGGCATCCGCCGAATCAACGCGCTCGCCGCCCAGCATCCGGGATGCATTGCGCTTGCGCTCGGCGAGCCCGATTTTCCCACGCCCGACGTGATTAGCGCCGAGGTGACGGCCTCGCTCGACCGTGGCGACACGCATTATCCGCCCAACAACGGCCGCCCTGCCCTGCGCGAGGCGCTGTCCGCATATATGGGCGACGCGGGCCTGGCGTTTTCGGCCGACGAGGTCATCCTGACCGACGGCGCGACCGAGGCCCTGTCGGCAACATTCATGGCTATGCTCAACCCCGGCGACGAGGTCATCATCCCCACACCGGCTTTTGGTTTGTACGAGAGCATCGTCGTTGCCAACCACGCCAAAGCGGTCTTTTTGGATACGGAGCCCGCGCAATTTCAGATTGACGAGGAAGCGCTTCGCGCCTGTGTGACCCCGGCGACCAAGGCCATCGTTATCTGCTCGCCCAACAATCCTACGGGCTGCATCCTCAACGCGGCATCGCTCGACGCCGTGGCACGCGTAGCGGAGCAGGCGGGCATCTACGTAGTCTGCGACGACGTATACAACCGTCTGGTCTATGTGGATGGCTACGAGCGATTTGCCCAGCGCCACCCGGAGCTACGCGAGCAGACGGTGGTCATCGAGAGCTTCTCCAAGCCCTGGGCCATGACCGGCTGGCGCTTGGGTTGGCTCGCAGCGGCAGCCCCCGTCATCGCCGAGATCGCAAAAGCACACCAATATTTAGTATCGAGTGCCGTTTCATTTGAGATGGACGCAGCAGCGCGAGCCCTGACCGTCGACCCAACCCCCATGCTCAAAGTCTACCGAGCCCGCCGCAAACGCGTGCTCGCAGCCTTAAACGCTATGGGCCTCGACGCAGTAGAGCCCGCAGGAGCCTTCTACACTTTCCCGAGCATCAAAAAGTTCGGCCTAACCAGCGAAGCCTTCTGCATCAAAGCCATCAAAGAAGCAAACGTAGCCCTAGTCCCAGGCGACTGCTTCGGCACCGAAGGCCACATCCGCCTAAGCTACTGCGTCTCCGACCAAGATCTGGACGAAGGCCTCCGCCGCCTGTCCACCTTCGTTTCAACCCTGTAGCCCAACGGGACCCAAAACATCAGCCCACCGACCCAAGCATTATGAATGGGGGCGTCAGCCAACGAAAACCCGGGCTGCCCAAAGTCAACGCAGGCACGCGCCGCCGAAGGCCAGGCGCAAGGTTTTCGTAGATTCCGCACGAGCCGAAGAGCACTTAATGTGCTCTTCGTGCGAGCCAGGACTTGACCGAGCGAAAACCTTGCGCCTGGCCTTTGGCTGCGCGGCCGGATGGTGGAATTGTGTACAGCCCGGTTTTCCGTTGACCGACGCCGGGGGCCCCGCCATAATACTTTCGGTTCACGCACGAATCCGCTGCCAGAGACAGCCGGTGCAAACGGGCATTTGCCCGCGAGCTTAATGGGGTATCCCGCCAGCCGAGGTGGTCGAGTAGATATGTCTTCTCGCCCCCGTCGCTCATGCAGCGCGGGGGCTTTCTTTTTGGACATGCCCCCGTCACGTCCTTGTGGCGGACCGTGCCCGGAAAGAATTCGAGGAGGTGTAATTCATGCCCCAGCAGTACAAAATCGACAAGGTTGCAGAGATCGAGTCCCGTATCGCCGAGAACGCCGGTCTGTTCGTCGTCAACTACAACGGTCTGACGGTTAAGCAGGCTCAGGAGCTGCGTCATCAGCTTCGCGAGTGCGGCGCCGAGATGAAGGTCTACAAGAACAACCTGGTCAAGATCGCTCTCAAGAACCAGGAGCAGCCCGAGCTCGACGAGATCCTCGCCGGCCCCGTCGCTTATGTGTTCTACGAGTCCGAGCCGGTCGAGGCCGCTAAGGCCCTTAAGGACTTCTCCGCTAAGTCCAAGGGCGTCCTTGAGATCAAGGGCGGTATCTCCGACGGCAAGGCCGTTTCCGCTGATGATGTTAAGGCTATCGCCGAGCTGCCCACCAAGGATCAGCTTCTCGGCCAGATCGCCGGTCTCATCTCCGGTTTCGCTCGCGACATCGCTGTCTGCGTCAACGGCGTTTCCTCTGGTCTCGCTCGTTCGATCCAGCAGGTCTCCGAGCAGAAGGCAGCCTAGTCGCTGTTTTCACCCGCGGCGGCAACGCCGCACCCCTGGCGCATTCGCGCCGTGTTTTAACTGATCTCCGTGCATCCGCACGGAAACCGAAAGGACTTAGAAATGGCTAAGCTTACCACCGATGAGATCATCGATGCTCTTAAGGAAATGACCCTTCTCGAGGCTTCCGAGCTCGTCAAGGCTATCGAGGACACCTTCGGCGTTTCCGCCGCCGCTCCTGCCGCTGTTGTCGCCGCTCCCGCTGCTGGCGCTGCTGAGGCCGAGGAGAAGACCGAGTTTGACGTCGTGCTCGAGGGCTTCGGCGACAACAAGATCCAGGTCATCAAGGCCGTCCGTGAGCTCACCAACCTTGGCCTGAAGGAGGCCAAGGAGGTCGTCGAGGGCGCTCCCAAGGCTGTTCTCGAGGGTGCCAAGAAGGAGGACGCCGAGGCTGCCAAGGAGAAGCTCGAGGCTGCTGGCGCTGCTGTCACCCTCAAGTAATCAGGCTCTCTCGCCAGATTTCTTTGCAGGCGGGGTTCGCATTGCGAGCCCCGTCTTTTTTGTTATGTCCCCTCATTCCCATTGCTCGGCACGCAGAGCACCGTTGTCTTCGCCGTGCCAATCCCGTTACCGCTGGGGCGTAAAATTGCACCATTCGAGCAATAATTTGCGTTGACCTGCTGAAGAATTGCGTTTGCCTTACGGCGACGTATGTCTCCGGCGGTAAGATACTTCGGTATCGCAATTTGGTCTGCGGCCGCCGTGCCGCACGCATAGGGCGCATTCTGCGCCTGCGAAAGGATCCTTGAATAACATGAAGGCAATCATCCCCGCCGCCGGCCTTGGCACGCGTTTTCTGCCTGGCACTAAGTGCACGCCCAAAGAGATGCTGCCGGTGCTCGACAAGCCGGTCATTCAGTATGTCGTTGAGGAGGCGCTCGACCCCGAGGAGGTCGACGACGCCATCATCGTTACCTCTCCCGGTAAGCCCGAGCTGCTGAGCTACTTCCAGCCCGATCGCTCGCTCGAGAATCTGCTGCGCGAGCGCGGCAAGAATGCCTATGCCGATGCCGTCGCCCACGCTGGCGGTATGCCGGTCGACTTCCGCTATCAGTACGAGCCCAAGGGCCTCGGCCATGCTATCCGCTCTGCTGCCGATGCCGTGGCAGGGGAGAACTTCCTGGTTCTTCTGGGCGACTACGTTGTGCCTAACCGCGACATCTGCGACAAGATGCTCGCCGTTTCCAAGGAGCACGGTGGCGCTTCGGTTATCGCCGTCGCTGCTTGCTCGCCCGAGG
>USTC01000025.1 GCA_900557505.1 uncultured Collinsella sp. | reverse complement strand
GCGGAGTCATCTTTTTTTTTGGCCTGCCGCCCCGCCGTAAAGTACGTTGCCACGCCGAGCAGCAGATTGAGCACCGGCAGCGCCAGCAACTCGTAGCTCTTGCCCCAACGCGTTGCCTCACCGGCGGCGTTAAACTTCGTGGCCACCTCGGGGCCAATGTTAGGAAGCACAAACGCCGCGACCACCAGCGGAAGCACCGCGAGCACGAGCAGCGCAATGCCCATGTAGCCGGCTTTTTTGCCATATTTGAACATATACGTCGTCCTTACACGTTAAAGCGGAAGTGGACGACATCGCCGTCGGCCATAACGTACTCTTTGCCCTCGATGCGCAGCTTGCCGGCAGCCTTGGCGCCCTGCTCGCCGCCGAGCTCGATGTAGTCGTCGTAGCCAATAACCTCGGCCTTAATAAACCCGCGCTCAAAGTCGGTGTGAATGACGCCGGCGGCCTGCGGAGCGGTCGCGCCCTGGCGCACCGTCCAGGCCTTGACCTCCATCTCACCAGCCGTAAAGAACGACTGCAGGCCGAGCAGCTTGTAAGCTGCCTGCGCGAGCACGTCCAGACCGGGCTGCTCCAGGCCCAGGCTCTCCAGGTAGTCGGCGGCGTCCTCGGGGTCGAGCTCGGAAAGCTCGGCCTCAATCTTGGCGCAGATGGGCAGCGGCTTGACACCATCGATGGGCGCCAGATCGTCGTTGAGCATATCCTCGTCCACGTTGGCCACATACAGGATGGGCTTCATGGTGAGCAGGAACAGGCCCTTGGCGGCGGCACGCTCCTCGTCGGTCATCTCCATGGATGCGGCTCGTTTGCCCTCGTTAAGCCAAGCGAGCAGACGCTTGGCGACCTCGAACTTGGGCATAAGCTCCTTGTCGCGCTTGGCTTCCTTCTCGAGCTTGGGCAGCTGCTTCTCGAGCGTGCCTATGTCGGCCAGGATGAGCTCGGTCATGATGGTGTCGGCGTCACCGGCGGGATCGACGAACTCGCCCGCGCGGCCCACCTCACGCATGACGTTGGGGTCCTTAAAGTAGCGCACGACCTCGCAGATGGCGTCGGTCTCGCGGATGTTTGCCAGGAACTGGTTGCCCAGGCCCTCGCCCTCGTTGGCACCCTTCACCAGACCTGCAATGTCGACAAACTCGACCGTCGCCGGCACAATGCGGCCGGGGTTGACGATGTCGGCAAGCTTTTGCAGGCGGCTATCGGGCACATCGACGATGCCCACATTGGGGTCGATCGTGGCAAACGGGTAGTTGGCGGCAAGGCCGGTCTTTTTGGTAAGCGCGGTGAACAGCGTCGACTTGCCCACGTTGGGCAGGCCCACGATACCGATGGAAAGGGACACGACAGCTCCTTTTGGTACAGGTACTTCAAACTGCATAAGTATAGCGCCGCCGCAGCATCCGGGCGAATCCGGACACCACGACGGCGCAAATGAAGCAGAGATGCGTGAGGGTTCGAGACAGTAGTCCTTACTTAAGCTCGGGCCAGAAATCCTTGTTGGCCTCGATGAGCTCGTCCAGGATCTGCTTGGCAACGCTTGCCGAAGGAATGGTCTTGGAGAGCGTGAGCGCCTGCCAGAGCTTCTGGTAGCTGCCCTCGACCCAAGCCTGGACAACGAGCTTCTCGACGGAAACCTGCTGCTCCATCAGGCCCTTCTGGAACTGCGGAATCGGGCCCTGGCAGATCTTCTCAAAGCCGTTGGAACCGACGATGCAAGGCACCTCGACCATGGCCGTCGGGTCGAAGTTGGGCACAGCGCCATCGTTGGGGACGATCAGCAGGAAGCGCTCGAGCGTGTTCTCGGCCAGTGCGCAGGCAAGGTCGACAATGTAGTTGGCATGCACATCCGGCTCAAAGCCACCGTCCTTGGCAGTACCCTTGGCAATGATATCGCGGCAAGCACCAAAGACCTTCTTCTCGCGGCCGTCCATAACCTCATTGGCGCGAGTGTAGTTGGGGTCAGACGTCTCGACGACATAGTCCGGGTACAGGTAATACTTGAGGTAGGTGTTGGGAATCGTCTCGGGATCGACAGCATAGACATCCTTGGCCTTGCCGAAGGTGTGAATCCAGCTCTCCTCGACGTGCTGCTCCTTACCGGCCTCGTGCTCAATGCCGTCCAAGTAGCCGTTCTTTGCCATGTGCTCCTTGATCTGCGGCATGAGGTCGTTACCCTCCTTGTCGTAGATCTTGCTCCACCAACCAAAGTGATTGAGGCCGTAGTAGCTATACTGCAGCTCGCGACGATCCTTGATGCCGCACATACGGCTCATCTTATCCATGAGGTCGATCGGCATGTCGCAGATGTTGATGATGCGGCTGTTGGGGCGCAGCACGCGGCAGGCCTCGGCGACGATGGCCGCGGGGTTGGAGTAGTTGAGCATCCAGGCGTTGGGGCTGTACTTCTCCATGTAGTCCAGGATCTCGATGACACCGCCGATGGAGCGCATGCCGTAGGCGATACCGCCGGCACCGCAGGTCTCCTGACCAACGCAGCCGTACTTGAGGGGGATCTTCTCGTCGAGCTCGCGCATAGCGTAGAGACCCACGCGGATGTGAGCAAGGACGAAGTCAGTACCGGTAAAAGCGGTTTCGGGGTCGGTGGTGTAGTTGAACTCAACCTCGGGAGCGTTCTCGTGGAAGTAGATCTCGCACGCCTTGGCAACGATCTCCTGGCGCTCGGCGTTGTTGTCGTAGAAGGTCACCTTGTTGACCGGGAAGCGGTCGCGCTCCTCAAGCAGCATCAGGGCAATGCCCGGAGTGAAGGTAGAGCCACCGCCGGCAATGGTCACGGCATAGTTTTTCTTGGACATGATGTCCTCCTCATTCTGGCCGCTTGCTCAATCCATCCCCGCACGCGGCCTGTACGGTTTGGAATTGTTACCTAGAAGTGGAGTTTTTTATCTCTAGAATCGGCCTTGCGGTGCATACCGGCTCTGCAAGGCCGATTGTTTCGATGGACGATGGTTTACAGAAGACTCTCGAACTTCAGAAGACTCTCGAACTTCTCGCGAACCTGCGGGACGGTAAGGCCGATGATGACCTGGATTGACTGACCTTGGACCACCAAGCCATGCGTACCGATCGCCTTGAAGGAAGCCTCGGGTGCAACGACGCTCTTGTCCTTGACGTTAACGCGCAGACGGGTAGCGCAGTTAGTTACATCGATGATGTTATCCGTGCCACCGAGCAGATCGAGGATGTTCTCGGCAAGCACCAAGCGCTCATCATCTTTACTCTGGGCGACCGATTTGCCAGCAGCAGCACCGCCCTGCTTTTGCTTGTAGTCAGCCTTGGACTTGAGCTCGACCTCAACATCGTCATCCTCGCGACCGGGGGTCTTAAAGTCGAACTTGACGATCAGGAAACGGAAGACCACGACCCAAAGGGCGGTAAAGCACAGACCGACAAGGATGGAGATGGCGTACTGCAGACCGTGTGCGGCCCAAAGGGGCAGCCAGTCCCACGAGAGCATCGAGATGATGCCGCCGTCGAAGATGCCCACGACGCCAAGGAGGTTTTGAGCCATGCAGCCGAGCGCTCCGAGCACGCAGTGGACGACGAACAGGCCGGGCGCGATGAACAGGAAGGTGAAGTCAAGCGACTCGGTAATACCGCAAAGCATAGCGGTAAGGGTGACGGGAATGAGCAGAGCCTTGACGCGCTGCTTGCGCTCGGGTTTGGCGGTCATATAAAACGCAATGGCGACGCCAAGCGAGCCGAAGACCTTAGTCCAACCAGGGCAGGTATAGGCAGCCCAGGGTGCGGCATCCTTAAGAGCAATGCTCGGATCGGCAGCCAGTTGGGGCAGGATGTTGGCCCAAGCAGCAAAGATGCCGCCGTTGACCGCCGCGTTGTCGTAATAGAACGGCGTATAGATAAAGTGGTGCAGGCCTGTAGGGATCAGCACGCGCTCGAAGAAAGCAAAGACACCCACGCCAAACGTACCGGCGGAAAGGATGAATCCCTGGAAGGCGGAGATAGCAGCCTGAACATGCGGCCACACCAGGCAGGCGATAAGAGCGACCGGAACCATAACGAAGAAACCGATCATATAGATGAACACGGAGCCCGAGAACACGCCCAGCCACTCAGGAAGTTCGGTGTCGAAGAACTTATTATGCAGCATCGTGGCGATACCAGAGATAATGAGCGCGCCCATGATGCCCATATCAAGCGTTTTGATGCTTGCGATAGTGGCAAGACCAGTACCGCTGCCCGCCTCGACAGAGTAGTCGACCCCAAAGACAGGGCCCCACTGCCCCAAGATTGTGCTTACAAAGTAGTTGAAGGTAAGGTAGATGGCCAAAGCCTCCATGCAGCAGCGAGCGTTCTGCTTGTTCGCGAGCGAGATTGGCAACGCTACGCAAAACAGCAACGGCATCTGGTTAAAGAGCGTCCAACCACCCTGGAGCAGCACATTCCAGCAATCAAACCAAAGATGACCCGCTGTGGCCATCTCGCCAAAGATCGCCTCGGTGGTAAACAACGTACCCAGGCCGACGACGATTCCGGAAAATGCGAAAAGAATTGCAGGCGTGTACATTGCACCGCCGAAACGTTGTATCTTTTGCATCATGACGGGGAATCCCCCTCTCTTCATTCGGAGCGCTGCGGTTTTGGCTTCACTCGAGACCGCAGACGCGCCGTTTGCGTGTACCTCGTGCAATAGGACGGGTGGGCCCGCTTCCCTGACTTCTTGCGCTTCTATTTTTATCATATCACTTATCTAGACAAGTTAGCATAAATACTGCGGTCGGTAAACGGTTGATTATTGGCCGTAAACGGTATATGTCCAGTATTTCGCCTGCTAAATCTGACATAGCTGATGGCTGCATTTTAAATTTCTTTTCTACTTGTCTAGATGTGCTTGTCTATATCTATAGACATGCCTATACTTCATTACAACATTCACCGCCACGTTAAGGAGTCACCATGAAAAGCGCGGTCTTCTATGGAAAGCACGACCTCAGAGTCGAGGAATCGGCAAAGCCGGCCGTGGGCAGGCGCGACGTTCTGATCAACGTCAAAGCTTGCGGCGTCTGCGGTACCGACGTTCATATCTATGAAGGCGACAAGGGTGCAGCCGACGTTACCCCGCCCACGATCCTTGGTCATGAGTTTGCCGGCGTTGTCGAGGCCGTGGGCAGCGACGTCGCCGGCTTTAAACCGGGCGATCGCGTGTGCATCGACCCAAACCATCCCTGCGGCTGCTGTGAACCCTGCCGCGACGGAATCAACCACTACTGCGAGCATATGACCGGTTACGGCACCACCGTTAACGGCGGCTTTGCCGAGTACTGCTCCGTGGATATGCAGCAAGTCTACAAGTTGGGCGATCACACCAGCTTCGAGCAGGGCGCTATGACCGAGCCCGTCGCCTGCTGCCTGCACGGCATCGATATGTGCAACATCAAGCCCGGCAGCACAGTTGTCGTTATCGGCGGTGGCATGATCGGTCTGCTCATGATGCAGCTCGCCAAAAACGCCGGCGCCACCAAGGTTGTCTTGCTCGAGCCTGTCGAAGGCAAGCGCGAGGTTGCACTCAAACTCGGCGCTGACCTGGCAATTGATTCCATCCACGAGGACGTCCCGGCCCGCCTGAAGCAGGAGGGCGTCGGCAACGTCGACGTTGTAATCGAATGCGTCGGCAAGCCCGTCACCATCGAGCAGGCCATCCAGATCGCCGGCCACAAGGCTACGGTCATGATGTTCGGCCTCACCAAGCCCGATGAGACAATCACCGTCAAGCCCTTCGAGGTCTTCCAGAAGGAGCTCGTGCTCACCTCGTCCTACATCAACCCTTACACACAGCGTCGCGCGCTCGAGCTCATCGACTCTGGCAGGCTCGACGTATCCTCGATGGTCGCAAAGGTAGCCTCCCTCGACGAACTCGGCGCCATCCTGTCAGACCCGGCGCTGCGTGCCATGGGCAAATATATAATCGACCCCAGCAAGTAAATCGCTTGACACCTGCGCGGGCGGCCCTCATCCACCGCTCGCGCACTCAGCTCTAGGAGACCGTCATGGCGCGAGCCATCTTCCAAACTATTTATGACAACGTGAAGCAGTCGATTGACGACGGCACATACGCCTATCAGAGTTATCTGCCTTCAGAAACTGAGCTCACGCAGCTGTTTGACTGTTCGCGCATGACGGTCCGTCGCGCCATCTCGATGCTTGCGGCAGATGGTTACGTGCTCCCCCAGCAAGGCAAAGGCATGCGCGTCATTCGCAACATCAGCGACGAGAAGAGTCGTGGTGGCGGCGGACTCGAGACCTTTAAGGAAATCGCAGCCAGCCGAGGCTTTGAGCTCAAAACGGTTACCACCGTCTTTGAGCTCCTCATCTGCAGCAAGGCGCTCTCCAAGATTACCGGGTTTCCCGAAGGCTGTGAGCTCACGCGTGCCAAACGCATCCGTTATGCAGACGGACGGGCCGTGTGCTCCGACGACTCCTATTACCTAAGCTCACAGGTACCGGGACTGACACCCGAGATTGTCAACGACTCGATCTATCGTTACCTCGAAGAAGACCTTGGCATTAAGATTGCCACGGGAAAACGCGACGTGACGATCGAGCATCCCACGCCCGAGGATGCGCGCGTGCTCGATCTCGACGACTTTAACGCACTTGGCGTTGTACGCGGACAGACCTACAACGCCGACGGTATCCTTATGGAATACACCGAGACCAAACAGGTCCCCGGGTTCTTTTTGCTCCATGAAACCGTGACGCGCAACGGTACCGGTCGAACCGGCCACCAAAGCAGCATGAACTAACCATTTATTAGTTGCGGTGGAATAGCTCCTAGAATGGCCAGCTTAAGGGCAAGATAGGAACTATTCCACCGCAACTTTTTTGGCCGGCGGGGCAGTACCTGTCCCACCGGCCATCATTTACGCTCGTTTAGCTAGTCCGCGAGCTTTTCCACTTGGTCGAGCATCTTGTTGAGCTTTTCCTTTGCCTCGGCCTTGACCTTCTCGGCCTCCTCGTGGGCCTTGGCCTTCTGAGCGGCCTTTTCCTCGGCCTCGGGGTCGACAACGACCAGATTGGACGCATCGTGCTCGACCAGCTTGAGCGCATGTTCGGGACAAACCTTGACACAGGCGCCACAGCCTAAACAATACGTGGACTCCAACGCAAAGCGGCCGCTTCCCACCAGGTCACAGGCAGATGTGGGGCACGCATTGACGCACTCGCCGCACGACGTGCACTTGTCAAAATCGCATTCCGGCGTGCTCACCTGCATGTTCTGGGCAAGCTCGGGATGGTTCTGCAGTGTCGAGAGCACCAGCTGCCGCCCATGGGTGAGCGAACGGCGACGCTTAGTCGTCGTGGTGCCGCACATGGTGTTGAGTGTGCGCTCGAGCTGCGTGATCTGGTGACGGTGGGCCTTCAACTTCTGCGTCACCGAGGCCAGCGCCGCCGTCGCCGGATTGAGCTTGGTCACCGTCAGGCCCGTGGTGCGGGCGATCTTTTCCATGTACTCCTTGCGCTCGTACTCGCGGCGCTTATGGCATTTGAGGCTCTTGGGGTCGACCTCCAAGCCCATACCCGTGCCGGACCACTCCTCGGCCTTCGCAATCGCCTCGCCCAGAATGTCCTCACCGCCGGTGTTGCGGCATTTATCGCACACGCCCAACGGCAGGTAGACGCTCACGTTGGGATAGTCGGCCAGCACCGAGAACCAGGTCTCGGCCGTAATATCGCCCACGCAGGCGACGACGACCTCGTTTTCACGCGGCATGCGCTTAAGGGCGCGCGTGCAGGTGACGTAGGCGGTCTCGTGGCTCGTAGCAGCAGAGACGATATCGTCATACAGGTTTTTGGGCGCCAGGCGCGGCGAGATGATTGCCTCGGTCGGACAGGCAGCGGCGCACAGGCCGCACTTGCGACAGGAGTCGAGAATCTCGATGGCGTCTTCCTCGACCTCGATAGCGTTGACCGGGCACACGTCCATGCACGCGGTGCAGCCGCTCTTTTCGTTTTTGCAGGTCAGGCACGGAATGGTGTTACCGCGCGGACGCTCCTTGTAGTCGGCAGGATTCCACTGCGGCGCCGACGGATCGAGTGCATCGGTCACACCGCCAAGCGGGTTTTTAAGAAAGTCGAAACCCTTGCTGATCTCGATAATGTCATCAAACAGATCGTGTTCCTGCGCCATGCGCGGCCCCTCCCTGAGCAGTGCAAACAAGCAAGAGATAATGATACGCTATCGGCCCACGCCTCGGGCAAATTACACGCGGCGCACCTTGAGGGAAATAACCCATAGCCTATCGCTGCCTCGATTGCACAAGGTCAATCAAGCGCCAAACTATGCCTCGCACATGAGCTGCACGAGCTTTTGTCTGGTCACCTTGGCCTGTTCGTTAGCCATATTGCGTTCGTTTCTAAAGGCCGCATCTGCAACGCTCATCAGGTCGGCATCGGAAATCTCGTCAAGGCCCAGCTCCTCGAGCGTCGTCGGCAGACCGACGCGCTGGCAAAACTCGAGCACCTGATTAAGCTCGGGCGCACGCTCCAGGCGCAGCTGCACCACCAGACCAAACGCTACGGCCTCGCCGTGCATGGCTTTGCACTCGGGCAAAATCGTCAGGCCGTTGGCGATGGCATGCGCCAGCGCCAAACCGCCACTCTCAAAGCCAACGCCCGAGAGCAGAATATTGCACTCGATCAGGCGCTCAACCGCCGGCGATATACGGCCCTTTTTGAGATCGCGCTTGGCAGCGACGCCGCACTCCATGAGCGTGTCATAACAGGCACGAGCCGCAACCAGGGCCAAGTGACCCGGCGTGCCACCGTGCTCGTTGGCGCCGTGCGCCGCGGCGCACGAACGCGCCTCGAAGTACGTTGCCAGCGCATCGCCCATACCAGCGACCGTCATACGCAGCGGGGCCGCCGCGACCACGTTGGTATCGACCACGACCAGGTCTGGATTCTTCTCGAGCATCAGGTAGCGGTCGAACGACCCATCCTCGTGATACAGCACCGAAATCGCGCTGCACGGACCGTCCATCGAAGCCGCCGTGGGGCATACGCACAACGGCAGCTCGGCATAAAACGCAACAGCTTTTGCGATATCGAGCATCTTGCCGCCGCCAATACCCACCACCATGTCGCAATACTCAGCCCGGGCTTCCTTAGCCATTTCGACAACGGCCTCTTCCGTACACGGACCGTTGTAAATCTTAAAGAACGGCTCGCTTAGATCTTCATCCAGAAATCCATCGACAATCTGCCTGCACAGCCGATCCTCGGTGCCCTGGTCAAACAAGACATAGGCAGCGCAGCCCAACCATGACAAATACTTGCCCTGACG
>USTC01000024.1 GCA_900557505.1 uncultured Collinsella sp. | reverse complement strand
CCGCCGTGCTCGGCATGCAGCATGAGCATCACGTCGAGCAGCATCGCCTCATCGCGGGTGAACGCCATGCCGCCGCGCAGGACCTGCAGAATGGTCTCGGCGGTGGAGAGGCCGGGCGTGGGGTGCGGCACGTGAACCTCGGAGCCGCGAAGCTTGGCAATCGAGGCCATGTGGGCGAAGGCGGCGATGCGCGGGAGACGTGCGAGCATGGAAATGGCGACGTCAATTTCGTGCTCGGGTGTAATGGCGTCGGGCTCGGCGTCGAAGGCATAGAGCAGCAGCACGGCGCGCTGAAGCACATTCATGATGCTCGACGACACCGTGGTCATGGGGAACTCGCGGACGTATTCGTCGCTCAGATGCCTAAAAGCACCCAGGCGTTCGCAAAAACCGTCGAGTTCCTCTTTGGTGGGCAGCGAGCCCGTGATGAGCAGGTAGGCGACCTCTTCGTAGCCATAGCGATCCTCGGCCTGGGCGTTGTTGACCAGGTCCTCGATGCTGTAGCCGCGAAGCGTGAGTTTGCCCTGATCGGGCACGACCTTTCCGTCGACCTTGTTGTAGCCATGCACATCCGAGATGCGGGTAAGACCCGCGACCACGCCCGAGCCGTCGGCATTGCGCAGGCCGCGCTTGACGTTGTGCTCCACGAACAAGCCCTCATCGTACGGGGCGGTCGGCAGGCCGTGGTAGAGGTTTTCGCTTTCGGGCGAAATCTGACGGCTCGCCTCGTAATCCAAAACCAGGCGGCTCAGGTGATCGTCGAAGCGGTAGTAGATTTTCTTGGCGTCGTAGGCCATGCGCGCTCCTCTCCGGTCCGCTTGGGGCCGCGCGCTTGGACGATATGACGTCAAGCTGCCCCGGGCGGATTGTTCGCTACAGGCGGTACATAAAGTTAAAGACGTCCTCGCGCTGGATGGACACGTTGACGCCCGAAAGCTCGCCGGCCTCGGCCAGGGCCTTCTGCAGCTCGGCGAAGTCGAGCTTGGACTCGGCGGTGTCGGCCAGCATGGTCATGGTGAAGATGTCCTCGATAATGGACTGCGTAATGTCGCGGATGTCGACGTTGGCCTCGCCCAGAACACGGGTGACGCCGGCGACGATACCGGGGCGGTTCTTGCCAAGGACGGTGATGACGATGCGGGAGGACGAGATCTCGGCCATGGGAAACCCTTTCGCGTGGTTGCGGCGCGCGGGGCGCTCCGCTACGGTACAGTGTTCATCATTGTACCTGTCTGGCGCAAAAAAAGGGGTCGCTCGCTGCGGCGTTACATGTCTGCAACATGAGCGTGAGGGGGCAGGCCGCATGGGGAAGAGCCGTCTGGCGCGCGTCCAGCTCGTGTTGGGTTGATTTCCGAACTCAGCCGAACACATCGAGCGGATAGGCCGTTCCCGCAGTCAGCCGAACGCCTCCGACCGCCGATTCCAAACTGAAAACGGGGGGCATCCCCCACTATTCGGTAGGGGATACCGCTCCGCGGCGCATGCCGCGGGCGGCGCCCCTATCGGACCACCGTGACCTCAGTTGGGATGGGCCCAGCACCGCGGCGTACTCGGTGGGGTAGAGCCGACTGATCGTCTTCACGTCGCGTATGACGATATTTCGGTCGTCCGGCTCGGTGACGCCGTAGCCGAACGCCTGGAGCGTCTCGATGGACTCCTGGATTCTCTGCTGGAACATGGGTCCCGGATCGACCCTCGGCCCGAGGTACCCGCGCCAGAGGCACGGCGAGACGCGCAGCATGTTATGGATTTTGGAGATTGGCTCGATGTCGGCGTAGACGTTGAGCGTCGCCATGGCGTCCTTGTGCCCGAGGATCGATTGGAGCGCCTTGATATCGCCGCCCTGGCGGATCCACTGCGTGGCGAACGTGTGGCGCAGGCCGTGGAACGTGATCAGCTCGTCGTTGGTGCCCATGAGGCCGTTGGTCTCCGAGAACGTCTTGAACGCCCTGCGGATATAGCTTGTCGTCGCGAAGGTCGCGCCCGGCTCCGACAGGATGTAGCAGTTCCCGATCTCGACCGCCCCGGTAAGGTTGCGCGAGCGCAGCTTCCCGCGGTCGATCTCGTGGATCTCCTTCAGGAAGGGGAGCAGGCCGACCGGGTCGATGGGGATGCCCCTGGCGTCATGGGTCTTGGTGTCCTTGATGAACGAACCCATCCCCTTCGCGTACGCCACCGAGTGCCTGATCGAGATCAGGCCCGTCTCGAAATCCACATCGCACCACCGAAGGCCGCAGACCTCGCCGATTCGCATCCCCGTGTGCAGGGCGAGTACGACCGCCCTCTAATCCTCGGCGGACCAATCGAGTCCGAACTCCTTTCGGGCATCCTCTTCGCTCATGACTTCGAGAAGGTCTCCGGGTTGGCAACGAAGGGCGAGGCATAGCTGCTCGAGTGTGTTGAAGCGAATGCCGCGAATATGCCCTTTTTTTATACGGGACAGGTTCACGGGCGTGGTTCCAATCCTTTCGGCAAGTTCGTTCGAGGAAATCTTTCGCTCGGCCATGATCTTGTCGAGGCGAACAATTACGGGCATGGCGTTTCCTTACGCAATCTCGTCGGAGTCGAGGTACAGCTCTCGGGCGTACAAGAAGAGCTGGGAAAGCATGAACAGGACGATGCCGAGAACCAGAGAGGTCCAATCGAATGATGAAGCGATCTCTTGGGCGCCGACGGCCCCCTCGCCGCCAAACATCGAAACGGAGGTTTTGAGTGAGCCGGCGTAGAGGCTGGTGGCAGCTTGAACAACGAAGAGAATGCCGAGCACCTTCAAGCATGTCGCAGACCCTTTCTTGAAGGGGTCTCCGCTCTTGATCGTCCACACGAGAACGGCGCTGAGGATGGTCGTAGCGATACCGATGACGGCAGGGACCAATGTCGAGATCGCAAGGGCTGGATACGCGGGGGAGTCTGCAATTACAGGGTTGTCGAGCACTTCGATTGCTGGCTTTAAGGAGAACGCCACTTGTGCGATGGCGGTGGCGCAAAGGGTCGCAGAGGCTATCGCACATGCGATGCGGAAGGAATGAAGCCGGGGAGTGCGATTGTCGGAACTCATAATAACCTCCGAAGAATTTAAAAAACTCAGGTTACTTTTTAACAGTTTATGTTAAATTGACTTTGCCGGCAAGTAATCACAGCATGCTGCAACCGAAACCCCTCTAGATTGGAGAGGATTATGTTCAGTACTGTTAAGTCGTGTAAGCTCTTGGTTTTCCTCGGCCTCGCTCTTTGTCTGTTGCTGCCGGGAGCCCCCGCTTTTGCGGATACCCCGATGCCTCCTTCCCAGGAGAGCAGCCAGTGTGCCCTCGTTGAGCCCCTCGGGTATACGGACGACGTCGTCGATACCTACTGGAGCTACAGCTGTCCTCGCGGCGTAAGCGGGCACAGCATCTCGATGTTCAACATCTCTTACAAGACGATCTCCTACCGAAATGGCTATCGCCGATCCGCGCATCATAGGGAATCCCGCCTCGCTGCAATGTGTTCCTGTGGTGTTCTTGGCACAACTGATAAATGGCAATTTGTCTATAGCACCTACTAGATGCGAGGAGGGGCCGAGCATTTTGTTCGGCCTCTCTGTTCCGACTGGATGAGGTTAAGGTTGGCGATGAATATGCTCAAAATCTCGAAGGCAATCTTTAGGTCGCTCCTCTCCTCCAGGTCACTCTGTGTTGCCGTTGTTGCGTTGATGGTTCTTTGTGCTTTGCCCGTCTTCAGGAGCGCGGCTGGCATCGACGGACGGGTTGAATACCTCGAGTCGGGAATAACCCGTGTTGAGCAGGAATTGTCAGCATCCTATGCGGATGCGCTTGTGAATGCGGGGGAGGAGGGCGTCTATACCTCTTCATCAAGCATGCCCGCGCTTCTGTACCCTCTTGCCGCGGGGCGTCTTGTCTTGGCGCCGCTCTCTCCTCTGCTTCCGTTTCTGCAGGTATCGGATGGAGCGTACTCCTTTTATGACGGATCGAAGGAGTACTTGCTATGGGCCGCAATGGCCGTTGCCGTCTCGTTCCTTGCCGCGCGTCTTAACAAACGTGAAAAGCTCATCATCCAGGCACCGATGGGTGAGCTGGGTAGACTTGTTGCATCGAGCGTATGGGCGAGCGTTTTTGCAATGCTTGCCGTCTTCGCCATCAATCTTCCAGGGATAATCGCCGCACTTGTGAAGAATGGCCCGGGCTCGCTGTTCTATCCGATAGGCTACGTTCAATATGCGACTCCGGTTATCAAACCGGCTTGGCTGGTGTTCGCACAGACGGCCATCTTGCAGTTCTTGGTGGCGGCGTTCATCTCGCTCGTCGTTCACCTTGCCGTGAAGATTGCCAATAACCCTACGCTTGGAATCGTGTTCGTATGTGCCCTGATGGGGGTGACGATGGTTCCCGGGTATTACGGAAGATCCATCGCTTTACGTGAGTTCGCCCTGTTGAATCCCCTTACGTATGCGAACACCGAGTTGACCGTCGGCGCCTATAGTCCGTACCCGACAACGCAGATAGTGAATCTGCCTGGACTTTGCTTCGAGCGTGGCGCGATTACCCTCGTATGCGCAATCGGGATCGAGGTGCTGACGATTTGCTTGCTCTGCGTTACCGGAAAGAGCGGTCGCGCGCGTCCGATGTCCCCGATTTGCCTTGAGAGGGGTTCCTTCACCGCATCGAGAACGGCAACTCGTTCGAGCGCTTGTGCCGCCGCCGTTGCATACGTAAGAACGATGGGGAAGCTACTCCTGCATTCTCCTGTCCTCGCCGTGTGCGCGATTGCAATGTCGACGACGATGCTGGTCCCAGCCCTGGTCGAGGTGTTTCCTGACGCTGATGCCGTTTCCGCCGGTCGGTATAGGGATGGCGAGCTCCGTTCAATAGACCGGTATCTAGAGCAGGACGCTGCGAATATGGACGTCGAGGGCAAGACGGCCCTGGAAGACATGCGAGGTGCCCTTTCGGGTTTCGTGTACGCGCCTACGCCTGCGGAGGGATTTCAGAGCCTTGCGACGTACGAGCGCGCTCGAGGCGAGCTGGGCGCGGCAGATGCGACCCTCCTGCAATCGATCGGAATCGAGCCGGAGACTCCTTCTCGTGCAGAGGCGCGCGCCCTTCTGCTCGAGTCGATCGCGAGCTTGCCGGACCCCAAGGTTTACGAGCTGAGTACGAAGATGCCCCCGTTAATCCTTCTTTCGTATCTCCAGGCAGCGCTTCCTTCCTTGTTTTGGCTGTTGCCCGTGGTTGTCACATCGCTTGCGTGCATCCACCTGCAGTGTCGTTCCCTTCTGGTTCTCCAAGTCCCCGCAACAGCGCATATGCGTTTTCTGACGACCGTTGCGTTGTCTCTCCTGCTTGGCTTGGCACTGCTTTTGGTGTCGATGGTTCCCGCTGCGGTTGTGTCCGCGATTAAGAACGGCGCGGGTGGATTGGAGTATCCCGTCGCTCTCATTCGAGCGGGGGCTCCGACAACGTCCACGGTGGGGGAGGCGGTGTTACGTAGCATTCCGTTGCTGGTCATGGCATACGGCGTGATTTCCGTCGCCGCTGCGTTGGCAGCAGCGATTAGCCGCAACCCCGTTGTCGCTGGAGTGGTTTGCGCGGTTCTCTTGGCGTTGGGTTCGTTGAGTGCCCATGTTGAAAGCGCGGGCACGGGCGCCGCGCTGCTGGCTCCATTCGCTTCGTTTGATCCCGCTTCCCAGGTGGGGACGATTGGGTTCCTTGGACGAGGGACGAACGCGATGCCTTTTGGAGACGTCGTCGGCGCGTCGGGCGCCCTGCTGGTGGTCTTGGGCGCCGTATCTCCGTTGGTGGCGCGCCTGGGTGTTCCAAAGATCGAAAGGAGACGGTCTCGATGATTGGCCTTCAAGCGCTGACGATCTCTTATGGAAAGAAGGTGCTCGTAGATTCGGTGGACGCTGAGTTTGCCCCGGGTACGGTCTACGGTCTCGTCGCTCCAAACGGGCATGGAAAGACGACGTTGCTGCGGGCGATTGCAGGTTTGCCGGGTCCTCGCGTGGACGGGAGCATCGTTCTGGACGAGGTGCAGGGTGCGGGTGCGAGAGAGATCCGTTCCATGATCTTTTATGCACCCGGTGAGGGGACGCTGCTGTATCCCGGATTGCGTGCGGAAGATCACCTCAAGATGGTTTGCGATATGTGGCCGCATGCTCGCGATATCGAAGAGATAGTGGAGCAAGCGCAGATAGGCGAGTTCGCGAAGATGAGGGTCCGTACTCTGAGCCAGGGTATGAAGCAGCAGCTTACCTTGGCGATTGCGTATGCGACGGGTGCGCGGTACCTCCTATTGGATGAGCCCATGAACGCGCTCGACCCCAGCAGGGTGGACTTGCATTCCGGGATTCTCAGGAAGCTGGCCGATTCTGGTACGTGCATCATCATGTCATCCCACATCTTGGATTCGGTCGATAGGCTGTGCGATGAGATTCTGTTTTTGAAGGATGGGAGGCTCATTAGAAACATTCCGCAAGATGATGCTGCGCCAAAGTCTCCCGGATCCCATTTCGCAAGGCCTGCCGGACGCGCCGAGGGTGCGCTAAGCGCGTATCGGCGACTCTACGAAGAGGGCGGGTAGTCAAACCATCTACTCGACGACCTGGCAGACCTCACCAACTCGTTCGTCTTCATCGAGGCTGGCGCACTCGTGGAAAAGATCGAGACGTCCTTGCAAGCGCTCAAGCAGGAATACCTCGATACATACGAAGGAGGTGAATGACATGAAGACCGGCTCCGCCAAAATACCCATTGCGCTGGCGTTATTGGTCGCGATAGCCGCAATCGTAGTCTCTGCCGTATCCATAAAAGATGCGAACACCTTGAAACATGGCATTTCCGAAGGGTTCCGCCTAGACGGAGTGTACCGAGACCACGAGACCGGCTTAACCCAGCTCTCCTTCCTTGGGGAAGACGAAAACAGGTGGCAAATCGTCGACAGCAATGGAAATGTGACCGACGGTTCATTTGAGACAACCGGCGATCCGAACATCTTCATGTTGGCCGACCAATCAGGAGATGATTACGGATTTGTCCACCTGGCTTACGCCTCCGCAGACGGAAACCAAGGAAGCCTTTATTTGAACACCGGAACGTCGGTGCTCGAATTTGACAAGGTAACCAGCGGCCCGGCTTTCGTCGTGCCGTAAATGCAAATCGAGTGTCATGAGAGAAGAGGGGACTGGCCTTGCCAGTCCCCTCTTCCTTTTACGGCCCAAGCGGGAATGCTCACCACTGCACTTCGCGAACGTCAGATGCTTCCTCCGCTCGCGGCACTCGGCCAGGTACATGCTGATGATGACTTGATACGGCACCACTGTACGGGCGGACTCCGCCTTGAAGTAGTCGATGTTCTAGCCGTCGATGTTTATGGTGACGCGGCGGCGCGCCTTCCCGATGTAGGGGTTCGGGGCGCTGTTGGAGAAATCGACCTCGGTGGGCGTCTCCATAATCTCGTCCTTGCCATTCATTTCGATAGCTCCAATACTGCCGTCCCTCTGTCCTCGTCGATTTTCTCGCCGAGATTATCCTGATGGTCGAGCCGCCATGCCTCTCGCAATGGCAAACCGTCAGCACCCACGATTCCAGAACGTTGAAATTTGCAACGTTCTACAAGTGCGTGGGTCGTTTTGAAGGTAATTCATGGGACCATTTGTCGGTAATCCGTGGGTCATTTTTCCTTTGCTTTAGTTCATCCCTATCAGGAAGAACCTCTCCTCGTAGTCCGAGTGCTTGCCGTTTTCTTGAGCCCGGGAACGGCTCGTGTTGTGCCGAAAAGACCGTGAACCTTTTGTGGGACGTGCGGCGCCGTGGTACCATAGCCAAGTTTGTTGTCTTGGTCGGAAACCAAGACGCCTTATGCGCTGATCGGTAACCAGCGCCTGACCAATAAGGAGTCCTACCATGAAGCAGGGTATCCATCCCCAGTATGTCGAGTGCACGGTGACGTGCTCCTGCGGCAACACCTTCAAGACGCACGCTACCGTGTCCGAGATGAAGGTTGAGCTTTGCAACGAGTGCCACCCGTTCTACACCGGCCAGCAGAAGTTCGTCGACACCGGTGGACGCGTCCAGCGCTTCGCCGACAAGTTCGGTGGCGCCGCTGCCGCCCAGCTCAAGAAGGCTGAGGAGGCCAAGGCTGCCAAGGCCGCCAAGGCTGCTGAGGCCGAGGCCGCCCGCAAGGCCGCCGCTGAGGCTAAGGCTGCCGAGAAGGCTAAGCGTGCCGCTAAGTTTGCCGAGGAGGCTGCCAAGCAGGCCGCCGAGGCTCCCGCAGAGGCTCCCGTCGAGGAGGCCGCTGCCGAGGCCGAGACCACCGAGGCTGCTGAGTAAATAGCTCGCCGCGGAATCACTCGCATTCATGGCATAAGGGCCGTGCATCCGTTTGGGTGCGCGGCCCTTTTCTTTTTATTGGTGCAAACCAACCTGCCCCCATTGCACCAAATGGCAGAGAGGCAGCGTTTGCCCAGATAAAACCTGCCAAAATTAACCTGTCCCATTGTGGCAGGTTGGTCGTAGTTATTACGTGGCGGTCGAGGTCGACCGTATAGGCCGCGCCTTGTTTGGCTAAAGTACAATCATCTGTGTTTAACTCGCCCGCAGCTGCACGGCGTGGGCGATGGCCAAAAAGGAAAACCACATGGGATTCATGTCAAAGCTGCTGTCCTTTGGATCCGATAAGGACCTTAAGCGCTACTACAAGATCGTCGACCAGATCAACGGTCTTGAGCCCCAGTTTGAGAAGATGACCGAGGAGGAGCTTCGCGGCCAGACCGATAAGTTCCGCGAGCGTTACGCCAACGGCGAGTCGCTCGACGACATGCTCCCCGAGGCCTTTGCCACCGTGCGTGAGGCTTCCAAGCGCACCATGGGTATGCGCCACTTTGACGTGCAGCTCATTGGCGCCATGGCACTGCACGAGGGCCACATCGCCGAGATGAAGACCGGCGAAGGTAAGACCCTCGTCTCCACGTTGGCCGGCTATCTCAACGCTATTGCCGGCAAGGGCGTGCACGTCGTTACTGTCAATGATTACCTTGCCAAGCGTGACTCCGAGTGGATGGGCCGCATCTATAAGTACCTGGGCATGACCGTCGGTCTGCTCCAGAACAACATGCCGCTCGAGCTCAAGCGCCCGGCCTACCAGGCCGACGTCACCTACGGTACCAACTCCGAGTTCGGCTTTGATTACCTGCGCGACAACATGGTTACCCGTCCCGAGCAGCGCGTGCAGCGCGGCCACAACTACGCCATCGTCGACGAGGTCGACTCGGTGCTCATCGACGACGCCCGCACGCCGCTCATCATCTCTGGCCCCGTGCCCAAGGGCGACGACCAGATGTTTGAAGAATACCAGCC
>USTC01000023.1 GCA_900557505.1 uncultured Collinsella sp. | reverse complement strand
ATGACAACCAGCAGGAAAAGAAATGATAATGTATATCTTTTCATTTGATTAGTTGGCACTCCCGCTGCCGATGCCGTCAATGACGTTGCCGAGGACATGGGTGTCGAGCCCGCCTGCTAGACAGCAGCTCAAAACCAGACCCCCAAACAGACCGGAGCGATTCCTTTTTTGTAGACGTTGTCGCGCGGCTCCGTGCGGAAAAGGTCCCAACGGTTAACATATACTCCATATGGGTAAAGAGACCAAAGCGCTGCCGCGGGGCGGCGCTTTGCGTTTGAAAAAACTAGCTCGTCTAAGAGGAACTAGCATGTTAGACCGTTTTACCGATCGTGCGCGTAAGGTCATGTCTATGGCCAAGCAAGAGGCGCTCGATCTTCATTCAAATAAGGTGGGCACCGAGCACCTGCTGCTCGCGCTTGCCAAGGAGGACGAGGGCATTGCCGCCGAGGCACTGCGTTCGCTCGACATCTCCTACGATGACATCATGGATACTCTCAAAGAGGTCCAGACCACGGTTCCCGAGCCCAGTGAGGAGACCGAGGCGGCCAAGCTCGCCTTTACGCCGCTCGTCATTAGCGTGATGGAGCGCTCCTTCCGCGTGGCGCGTGAGAACAACCAGACCTACGTATCGACCGAGCACTTGCTGATCGGCATCGTCGAAGAGGGCAACGGCATGGCCATGGACATCCTCATGCGCCTGGGTGTGTCGTCCGCTTCCATCAAAAAGGCTATCGAGAAACTCACTGCCAAGGACCAGGACAAGAAGCGTCCGCTCGCCGGCGCCGGCGCTGGTCGTCCCGGTGCGGGTCTGCCGTTCTTTAGCGGCTCGGATGCCTCTCAGCAAAAGGGGAGTGGCACCGATACGCTTAAGCAGTTCGCGACCAACCTCACGCAGAAGGCGCGCGACGGCGAGCTCGACCCTGTAATTGGTCGCGAAAAGGAAGTCCAGCGCATGATGGAGATCCTTTCGCGCCGCACCAAGAACAACCCGCTTATCTTGGGTGACCCCGGCGTGGGCAAGACGGCCATCGTCGAGGGCCTGGCGCAGCAGATTGCAGCCGGCAACGTGCCCGAGAACCTCATGAACCAGAATATCTGGACGCTCGACCTGCCGGGCCTCGTGGCGGGTGCCAAGTATCGCGGCGAGTTTGAGGAGCGCCTCAAGAACGTGATCCAGGAGGCCACTGAAGCCGACGACGTCATCCTGTTTATCGACGAGATGCACACCATCATCGGTGCCGGTTCTGCCGAGGGCTCCATCGACGCGAGTTCCATGCTCAAGCCCGTGCTTGCGCGCGGTGCCTTCCAGATTATCGGCGCCACCACGGCCGAGGAGTTCCGCAAGTACCTCACCAAGGACCCGGCCTTCGAGCGTCGCTTCCAGACCATTGATGTCGAGGAGCCGAGCGTCGAGGACACGGTCAAGATCCTGACCGCGCTCAAGCCGCGCTACGAGGAGCACCACCATGTGCGCTATACGCAGGGTGCTATCGAGGCCGCCGCGAACCTTTCCAACCGCTACATCCAGGATCGCTTCCTGCCCGATAAGGCCATCGACCTCATCGACGAGGCCGGTGCCCGCGCTCGCATCGCCGCGAATCGCGCGCCCGAGTCGGTGCGCGAGGCTGAGCATCGCATCGAGGAGCTCAAGGCCGCCGCGCAGGAGGCTACCGAGAGCGACGACATGAACAAGGCCGCCGAGATCACCGAGCAGCAGAAGGCCGCCGAGATTGAGCTCGCCGAGGCCAAGGCTGCCTGGACCGCCGAGCTCGACGCCAGCCCGCTCACCATCGATGTGAGTCAGATTGCCGACATCGTGTCCGTGACTTCGGGCGTACCGGTGTCCTCGCTTACCGAGAGCGAGAGCCGTCGCCTACTGCAGGCCGAAAGCGTGCTCAAGACGCGCATCATCGGTCAGGATGAGGCTGTCGAGGCAGTTGCCAAGGCCGTGCGCCGCAGCCGCTCGCCGCTCAAGGATCCGCGTCGCCCCGGCGGCAGCTTTATCTTCCTGGGTCCCACCGGCACGGGTAAGACCGAGCTCGCCAAGACGCTCGCCGAGTACCTCTTTGGCAGCAAGGACGCGCTTATCAGCTTCGACATGTCCGAGTTCGGTAGCGAGTTCGAGGTCTCCAAGCTCATCGGTAGCCCTCCGGGTTACGTCGGTCACGACGAGGGCGGCCAGCTCACCAAGGCCGTTCGTCGCCACCCGTACTCGGTTGTGCTGTTCGACGAGATCGAGAAGGCGCACCCCGATATCTTCAACATCCTGCTGCAGGTGCTGGAAGAGGGCCGTCTCACCGATAGCCAGGGCAAGACGGTCGACTTCCGCAACACCGTGATCATCATGACGTCCAACGTGGGCGCCCGCGAGATTGCGCAGGATGCGAGCGTTGGCTTTGGCACCACCGGCGAGCAGGGTCTCACGTCGAGCGAGATCCGCGGCCGCGCGATGGGCGAACTCAAGCGCCTGTTCCGTCCCGAGCTGCTCAACCGCATCGACGACATCGTGGTGTTCCAGAAGCTCTCGGGCGAGAATCTCACCAAGATCGCTCACCTGCTGGTGGACGACCTGCGTCTGCGTTTGATTGCCAACGGCATGAACATCAAGCTCACCGATGCGGCCTATGACAAGATCGTGGCCGAGGGCACCGACCTCACCAACGGTGCGCGTCCGCTGCGCCGTGCTATTCAAAAGCTCATCGAGGACCCGCTGTCCGAGGAGCTTCTGGCCGGCGAGTGGGGCGAGGGCGATACCGTCCTGTGCGACGTGGCCGATGGCAAGTTTGTCTTTAGCCACGGCACGGGTGAGATTCCGGCGCCGCGTCCGGCGGGTGCACTCGGGGGCGATACCGCTCCGGCGGCGCCGCATACCGGAAACGCTGCTCCTGTAGGAGGCGGCGTGAGTTCGGGCCCCGGCGGCATGATGCAAGCCGGTTCCGGCGCGCTGTAGGGATTGAGCATAACCTTGCAAGATGGGGGCGTTTCCGATGAGGAAGCGCCCCCATTTCCATTGAAATGCGCTCATATCTTTCGTGCTATACTAAATTCAAAGATACGTATAGCAAAGGAGCTGATATGCCTACGTCAATACTCGATACGCGGCCAGTTCAGATGAACGTGCGCATAGATCGCCAGCTCAAAGAAGCGGGAGATACCGTGCTTGCCCATATCGGCATGACGCCGTCGCAGGCTGTTCGGGCGCTTTGGGAATATCTGGTCATCAACGAACGCATGCCTTCAAAGGAGGGGAGCGCAGAGATTCTCTCCGACGAGGCGAACCAGCGATTCGTGGAATCAAGAGCAGCACAGGGTAGCCATATCATTCGCGATTCGTGCCTCAAATACGGCATCCCCATCCCTGAGTTCTCGGGTGACTACGACGACCTCTATGAGGAAGCCATGGCCGATCGCTATCCCGAGTGGGTGGAGCTATGAGTGCGGGCGGAATCCTCAAGTTGCTCATCGATACCAATGTATGGATGGATTATTTTTCTGGTAGGTCTGACCGTACGGCAAACGTCGTCCATCTGATCGAGATTGCCGATGTCTCGGAGCAGATTGCCCTGTTTGCCTCGTCTCTTTCGGTCAAAGATGTCTCGTATCTTGTCTCGGCGGCGATTAAGAGGGAGTGCCGAAGGAAGAATGGTTCGCTGAGCGATAACGCCATTGCGGCGGCGGACGAAACGGCCTGGGCATGCGTTCGGCAGATGCGCGAGCTCGCCCTCATCGCGCCGGTCGGTGCAGACGAGGTCTTCGACTCCTTTGTGTTCAAGTATCATCACAACGACTTCGAGGACGACCTGATGTTGGGCGTCGCCAATCGTATCGATGCCGATTACGTGGTGACCGAGGATAAAAATCTCATTAAACATACCAATGGTGTATGCATTAACGTTGAAAAGGCGTTGAGGTTGGTTGGAGAGGTCAACAGCTCATCTGCCCTGTCCATCTAGCCTGCTCCATCTTGATAAAGTGACGTTTCCTCACCGTTAGCCGATGATGCGAGAGCGCTCGGCGTTTTCGACTGGTTTATGCACGCAAAGTCTGGGAATATACAAGTCGCATGTCTTACTGTCTAACCAGTTGCGCCAAGGAGGCACTATGGACTACAAGATCACCGGTTACGAGCCCGCCCAGCTGTTCCATTTCTTTGAGGAGATCAGCGCGATCCCCCGTGGGTCTGGCAACGAGAAGGGCATCAGCGATTTCCTGGTTGCGTTTGCCAAGGACCGCGGCCTCGACGTGTATCAGGACGAGGTCTACAACGTCATCATTCGCAAGCCCGCTTCTGCCGGCGCCGAGAATGCCCCGGCCGTGATGTTGCAGGGCCATATCGACATGGTGTGCGACAAGTTGGGCTCCGTTGAGCACGACTTTGCGACCGACGGTATCGACCTGGTCGTCAAGGACGGCGTCCTCACCGCTAACGGCACCACGCTGGGCGCCGACAACGGTATCGCCGTCGCTCTAATGCTCACCGTGCTCAACGACGATTCGATTGCTCATCCGGCCCTCGAGTGCGTGTTCACCACCGACGAGGAGACTGGCCTGGTTGGCGCCGAGACGCTCGACAAGTCCCAGATTAGCGCCCGCACCATGATCAACCTCGATTCCGAGGAGGAGGGCGTGGCCACCGTCAGCTGCGCCGGCGGTGTCGTCGTTACCTACACCTGCCCGATCGTGCGCGAGCACAAGACCGGCAGCACCCTTACGCTCGAGATCTCTGGCCTGCTGGGTGGTCACTCCGGCGCCGACATCCACCTGGAGCGCGGCAACGGCAACCTCATCATGGCCCGCATCATCGACCGCTTGATGGTAGCCGGCGAGCCCGCCGTCGTCAGCTTTAACGGCGGCACTAAGGACAACGCCATCAACCGTGAGTGCAAGGCTGTTCTGGTCTACGCCGACCACGCTGCCGCCGAGGCAGCGGCCGAGATCACAAAGGGCATCATCGCCGACGTCACTGCCGAGCTCGAGGTCTTCGACCCCGGCTTTACCTGCACCGTCGAGATTGCCGACGACGCCGAGGTCGAGGCCATGGACCAGAAGTCCGCGCTTGCCCTCATCCGCGCCCTGCGTCTTGCCCCCAACGGTGTGATTCGCCGCAACGTCGCCACCGACGGCTCCGTCGAGGTTTCCTCCAACATCGGTGTGGTTGCCACCTCTGACGACCAGGTCAAGATCATGCTGTCTCCGCGCTCCTCGATCACCTCGCTGCAGAACGAGTTCAAGGACCGCCTGCAGACGCTGGCCGATGTCTTGGGCTTCGACGCCAAGTTTGAGTTCGAGTATCCCGGCTGGAGCTATGCCGAGCATTCGCCGGTTCGCGACGTCTTCGTCGAGAGCTATCGCGAGCTCTTTGGCTCCGAGCTGCGCATCGAGTCCATTCACGCCGGCCTTGAGTGCGGCCTGTTTGCCGAGGCCCTGCACGGCCTGGACGCCATCGCCGTGGGCCCGACGCTCTCCGATGTCCACACCCCGGACGAGAGCATGGAGCTCGCTTCTGCCGAGCGCTTCTACGAGCTGCTCATCGACGTCCTCAAGCGCCTCGCTGCATAAAGGTTGCGCTAGCAGCAGTCCGAGTCACGTGCTAGCGGATTGCAAATGACATTACGAGAGGGGACACCCGGTCTTTTGCGACAGGTGCCCCCTCTCTTCTTTTAAGAAATGGGAAATTGATTGGCGTCTAGTCCATATCCGCCCTGATGAGGTCGAGGGTGCGCTGGCAGTTTTCGCGGACGGGGCCGAGCATATGCTCGCGCAGGTCCGCCATGCCGGGTAGGTCGGCGTATTCGTCCATGACCTCTTCCATGCAAATGGGTACCTCGTAGGCGAGGTCCATCATGGTCGCAAAGCAAAACTTCTCGGATAGCCCGGCATCGGTGAGCGTCGCTTCCAGCGCGGGATCTCCCATACCGTGGTATCGGCGGATAGCGCCTGGACCGATGCGCCCCACACGATTTTCGCCGCCAACGCTCATGGCAAGGCGCGCCCGGCGGCGCATGCGCTCATACGCCAAACCCGACGCGACATCGTACATTCGAGCCATCATGGCTGCGCCGTCGTTTCCAAGGAGCAGGGAATAGTTTTTCGCATGCGCATCCGGTGCGCCGATAATGGCGTTGAAGAACAGTATCTGCGTAAACAGATATAGGTTAAGTTGATGGTGGCTCGTATTTACGAGGAGCTCTTGAATGTCGCGGGTGGTCGGGCCGCCGTCTGCCGTGTACTTTTGGGAGGGCATCACCCCAAGTGCCTGACAGAGGTCTTCTTGATGTAGGCGCCTGATCGTTCCGTCTTCGACTTTCAAGCGGTCATAGCGCTCAACAATGAGGGCAGGTTCGTCCTCAAACATACGATATTCGACGTTTGCCGTTGCGATGCCGGCGCGCTGGGCGCTTTTCATGCAGACAAACTCATTCAGAGCCTCGAGTTTAAATCCGATAACGCCATTTTTGAAAATATGCGTCGTGGGCGAGGAGCCCATGCATTCGCACCAGCGGCCGTTTATGAACGCGAGCGCGAACTTGCCCTGATTGCCTCCAAGTGACCAACTTTCATCTAGACCCATCCACGATGCATCGCGGTCATCTCTGATCGACTTGAGACGGAGAGCAATTTCGTGGTCGTCTATAGGGCGGTATTCGCCGGCGCGATGCAGGACGGCGTCGGCATCTTCTTCGGCACAAAACTGCACTCCGCCCGGACAGTCGAGTCCGATATGGCTGAGCAACGCAACGGGATTGTTGGGCCTAACGTCGAATTCGGTGGCAATCGCTTTTCGTTGGTCCTCGCTGTCGGGTAGGAGGCCAAACAGGTACGGATTCATGACCTGTTTTCCGTATGTGCGATTCGATACGGGTATGTTGGTCGATAGGGCTGGCCCGTCATAGTCATGATCGTAGGTAAAGCTGATAAGACCGTTCTCATCTTGCGTGAGCGTTCCCGCAGGTACGCCGCAAATAATGGTCCGAAGTGATGTTCTGGCCATTGGCTATTTCCCTTCGGGCTTGGTTTGGTTAGATACGTTTGCGGCAATCGAGACTCCGAGATTGGATATGGCGAAATCGGCGAAGACCTCGTCGTAGAGTGCGGATGTAAAGGGGGCATCTGCAAGAGCCGGAATGGGGGTACTACGACGGTTGCGATGATGAGGACGTTGAGTGTGATGGCGCCTGGGGATGCTGCGAGGCAGCGGATTGGCATGCGGGGCGTCGACTGGTCGCTCGTTTTTCGCTTCGCCGATATCCCCTTGAGCGGCGAGTGCCAGTCCAAGAGCATTGAAAATCGTCAGCAGCTTGTCGAGTCGAATGCCGGTGGCGTCTCCTAGTTCGAGCGATGCGAGCAGGCGCTCCGAAACACCGGCTTTTTTAGCGAGGGCGGCACGGGTGAGACCCTGAGCCTCGCGTGCCTGGCGCACATAGATGCCAGCTTGGCGCGGTGTGGCGATGGGAAGGGTATCCACGGCGATCTCCTAACGTGCAGACTTTTGCATATTAGTATGACATGCAAAAGTCTGCACGAAAAGGCATTATGCAAAACTCTGCATGAGGCCTTGTGCTGGCGTTGAGTTTTGAGCGATTATGTTTGGCGTTACAGCGCCAAAATCCCCAGATGCTCAAGCAGGATCTTAAGCCCGATGAGGATGAGCACGACGCCACCCACGATGGTGGCGGGTTTTTCGTAGCGCGCGCCAAAGGTGTGGCCGATTGCTACGCCGGCGACGGAGAAGATAAACGTTGTGACGCCGATAAGCGATACAGCGGGAACGATGTCAACCGAGAGCGCCGCAAACGAGATGCCCACGGCTAGGGCGTCGATTGAGGTGGCGATGGCGAGGATCAGGTATTCTACCAGGTCAATCTTTTCGGCATCCTTGTCGTCGCCTTCGTTCTCATCTTCGTCTTCGGAAAAGGCTTCCCACAGCA
This sequence comes from uncultured Collinsella sp., assembly GCA_900557505.1. GTDB lineage: Bacteria > Actinomycetota > Coriobacteriia > Coriobacteriales > Coriobacteriaceae > Collinsella. Next base: position 1,450 of record USTC01000023.1, on the reverse strand, counting down.
TTTTGCCGCCGATAAAGGCCAAAAGGATAAAGGCGATCCAATGGTCGATGGGTCCGATGATGCCCATGAATTGACTGCCGAGCGCCCATCCGATTACGGGCATGCCGGCCTGAAAGCCGCCAAAGAACAGGCCGAGCACTACGGCGACTTTAAGGTTGATTTTCTTCATGCCAAGGCCCTTGCAGATGGAAACGGCAAAGGCGTCCATCGAAAGGCCAACGGCGAGCAACACGAGCTCTGCGAGTCCCATAGTCTGGCTCCCTCTCTGCGGGCGAGCCCGATTACGCGACTACTCCCTCATTAATATGAGACCCGATGCTACCACATGAGCAGTCAAAAGAACCCCGTCCCAAATGAGCTACCTAAGCTGTGTTCGCTCATTCTGTAAGCATCGGATTTCGCAAGCAACGCAGGGACAAACCGTGAGAAACTATTTAGCGTTTATGGAGCGTATACGATGGGAGCGATGCCTTGGATAAGAACGAGCTGCAAAAGCGTATGGAACAGGCCATCCGCCTGACGGCACCTGGTCAGCCGATCCGCACCGCCCTCGACATGATCATCGCCGGTCACCTGGGCGCCCTTATCTGCGTCGGCGACACCGAAAACGTGCTCGCTGCCGGTAACGACGGCTTCCCGCTCAATATTTCGTTCACCTCGAACCGCCTGTTCGAGCTTTCCAAGATGGACGGCGCTATCGTTATCGATGGCGACCTCACCCAGATCCTGCGCGCCAACTTCCACCTCAATCCCGATCCCTCGCTTGCCACGAGTGAGACGGGCATGCGTCACCGCACCGCCGCTCGCATGTCGGTGCTCACCGATGCCATCGTGATCTCGGTCTCGGCCCGTCGTGCCGTCGTCAACGTGTACGTTCACGGTAAGAGCTACGAGATTCAGCCTGTCACCACCATCATGAGCTCGGTCAACCAGCTCGTCGCCACGCTCCAGACTACCCGTCAGTCGCTCGATCGCTCCCTGCTGCGCCTGACGGCCCTCGAGCTCGACGACTACGTTACGCTCGCCGACATTACCGGTATTTTCTCGAGCTTCGAGATCATGCAGCAGGCAAAGACTGAGCTTAAGGATTGCATTGTCAAGCTGGGCAACCAGGGCAAGCTCGTGCAGATGCAGCTCGAGCAGCTCGCGGGCTCCAGCATGGATACCGAATACGACCTGATGATCCGCGACTACGCGAGCGATTCCTCCGAGGCAAACGCCGAGAAGATTCGCGCCGAGCTCGCTCGCATGACACCTAAGGACCTGTCCGACCCGCAACACGTGGCGGCAGTTCTGGGCTATGACGACCTGGACGAGGACTCCGTCATGACGCCGCTGGGCCTGCGCACGCTTTCGCGTGTGTCCGTCGTGCGCGACGGCGTGGCCGAGAAGATCGTCGACGAGTACGGCTCGCTGCAGGGGCTCATGGGCGACATCAGCGAGGATCCGG